>CALHBQ010000169.1 GCA_937930815.1 uncultured Saprospiraceae bacterium
TGGTGGTTCTGTTTTTCTTGATTCTAATAATGATGGAATACGTTCTGTTACAGAAACGACTGGAATCAGCAAAGTAAATGTAACGGTTGAATGGGATGATTGTGCAGGTAATACAGGAAGTTATGATACTTCAACCGATTATAAAGGTCAATTTGATTTGCCTGGAGTTCCAGACGGAGCGAAGGTTAGAATTTCATTTACCAATATTCCTTCTGCATATTCTTGTAGTTGTGGTGAGGTGACATTGGAAGGTACAACACCTGATTGTAATTTCGATCTTGGAGTGGTTGACTGCCACGATGCAGGCTCACCTTCATGGTTGAAAAAAGGATATTCAGTTGTTTCCTGTTTGCCAGGGGCTGATAAAGTAGTTTTAGCTTCAAAAGATATTAGAACTTTGGGAACCTTATGGGATACACCTTCCAACCGAGGAGTCAATCGCGAATCCCATGTTTCTACAGAACATATGTGGACAAATAATCAATTTGATAACCATGATGTCAACCCAATTGTCATTGACCAACGAACAGGGACTATTTATGTCGGTTCATCAAGTTTGGTTGCAGAGCAGCAGCACACTGGTGGAAAAATAATGGATACTTTAACTTATCCAGTTATTTATAGAATTACATCAGATGATCCTACGCCGAAGCGATTTGCTATGATGCCAGGTAGATTGGGAGTAGGAGATTTGGAAATTGACTATGCTCACAATCAGATTTTTGCAACCAATGTAGATGATGGAAAAATTTACAGATTTGATGTAGAAACAGGTGCTCAAATTGGGAATGCCTATGACCCACTAATGGCAGATGATGGCGTTTTATTTCAAATTCCGACATTGGGAGATGCAATTTTAGGTATTGGTTATAATGATACCGAAAATAAAATTTACTACGGCGTTTGGTCCAATATGGGCAAATTAGATGGAGGATATAAAGCTGAAAATAATACACTCAACAGTATTCGTTCGGTTAGTTTGGATGCAAATGGAGCGATTCAATCGGCAACAGATGTTAAGGAATTTGATATTCCTTTAGTATTAGATCCGACGACACAACTTTATACTTACCCAGTTGGAAGTATTGAGTTTAATGAGGCGGATGATAAAGTGCTTTTGGCAGAAATGCAAATGACAAAAGTATATGGAAATAAAATTTACTATAATTCTTCAACACATACTGGAAGATTATTAGAATATCAAAAATCAGGAGGTAGTTGGTCACTCGCACCTTTGTTTCCTGGTAACTATAACTCAAAATATGATATTGGAAATCAAACTACCTACGAAGGTTTGAATACCAGAGGAGGTGTAGAATGGGCTTACAAATCTATTGAAGATGGAAAAATAGTAGGTGATGAAGAATTTGTTTTAGCAACAGGTGATGCATTGGTTTCTACCTCAAGTGGCTATGGATATCAGTTTATACCTTCAACTGGAGGAGACCGTTCCAATAGTGTTTTGATTAATTTAGGAAATCCATCTGGGGCGAAATATACCTTTAATGATGTTGAAATTTATAAAGGAATCTCATGTCATGAAGTTGAGATAGCAGGAGTAATTGAAGAGGATGACAACAACGATGGAATAGATCAACTTTGTGAATCACCGATTCCAAACGTAAACGTAAAATTATATGACAACTCTTGTCAGTTGGTATATCAAACAACTACTGATATAGATGGTAAATATAAATTTTCAAATCTTGAGCCTAATACTGAATACCGTATCGTTGCAGGTGATGGAAATTATACAAATGATTATTTATCGGTAAATGGAAATGATTATTTCCTAACCGTCGCAGATAAAGGTGGTGATGATGATTTGGACAGTGATGGCTTTTTAGGTATTGCTTGTGGAGGATTGGACGTTTTACCTTATGCTGTTACGACGACAGGTAATGTGGGGTGCGAATGTTCCAATATTGGATTCAGGTTTGGACCATGTGATGAGGATATTGATCCAGGTACCATTTCTGGAAATGAAGAAAACTGTGGAAGTTACAATCCAACGGAAATTTCAAGTTCGGCACCGGCATCAGATGGCAATTCAGTTTCTTACCAATGGCAAACTTCTATAGATGGTGTTATGTGGTCAGATTTTGCTTCCGCTACTTTGGAAACATTTGATCCACCAACCATTTCACAAACTACACATTATAGAAGAGGAGCAAGATATGCAGAGTGTGGCACGTTTGATTACACAGCACCGGTAATAAAAACAGTTGTAAGTAATTACACAAATGCAGGTCAAGTGGCCGGCGAAGAATCAAATTGTGGTGCTTACGATCCAAGTATCATTGGTTCTATTGCGCCTCCAAGTGGAGGCAATGGTTCAACTCCTTCTTATCAATGGCAATCGAGAATTTCAGGGGGCACTTGGACAAATATTTCTGGGGCAATGTTTAGAACATACGATCCACCAGTTATTAATCAAACGCATGAATATCGAAGAGGAGTAAGAATTTCACCTTGTACAAATTTGATATTTTCAAATATCGTAACGAAGGAAGTTTTGGGTGGGACAGCTGCTAATATTGCTACTTATCCAACAGGCAATTTGTGTGCAAATACAGATTATGATTTTGCAGCTCAAAACGTTGGGTCAGGAGTAATTTATTATTGGAATTTTGGAGCGTATGCCTCATCGGTAAATTCAACAGGGATTGGACCACATCAGATTTCATTTGATGTCCCAAAAACTTCAGCATCAACTACTATTGAAGTAGAGTTGATTGTTGGAATTGGCGCCTGCGATTCGAGAGATACCGTTGAACTTGTAGTACTAACAGGTATTGATACCTCTTCAATTATAACAACAAACCCAACATCGTGTAATGCACCTGATGGTTCAATTACCATCAATGCAGATTATTACAATGGAAATAATATTGAAGTAAGTTTGGATAATGGCACTTCATGGGAAACTGCAAATCAATTGACTTTTAATAACTTGACTTCAGGTTCTTACGATATACAAATTCGATATGTAGGTCAGACTTGTGTGTATGATTTTGGCAGAGTAACGTTATCTGACATTTCAGTTGTTTCATCAGGAATCATAGAAGATTATGATTTAGAATGCGATGATTTGGCTCACTCTTTTAGTGCAACAGCTGATGCGACGATTGATACTTATAATTGGAATTTTGGTTCAGGAGCAACTCCAGCAACCGCAACGGGAGAAGGACCTCACAATATTACCTATGCTACTTATGGTAGTAAAACGGTAAGTTTAACGACTGCTCAAAATGGATGTAATACGGTCTATTTAGAATCTTTTGAACTCATTCAAAATGTAACGAATGGAGGAGAGATTGCAGAAGATCAATTTCTCTGTGGATCAAATGATCCTGATCCACTAACCAATATCAGTAATGCTACAGGAGGAACTGGTGGAACCGTCAGTTACCAATGGCAACAACGTACCAAAGCAACTCCATTCATTTGGGGTAATTGGGGTAACATTCCAGGTGAAACTGGTTTGAGTTATGATCCGCCAGCACTTACTGAAGAAACGCAATATCGAAGAATGGCTTCCAGAACTTCCTGTGGTGGAGTTCCCACAAATGTCGTTTCTGTAACGCCTTCAACAGAGCCGGATGCGAATATTAACAGCTTTCAAAGTGTTTGCCCAGGGCAGGCATATAGTAATGATGTTTCTTCCAACGATAATAATGTACTGAGTCCATCTTACACTGTTTACACACCTGCTCAAAATGGTAGCGTGAATATTTTTGATGACGGAAGTTTTATTTATGAACCAAATACACTTTTCTGTGGTACGGATAAATTCGTTTATGAAGTTTGTAATCACGCAGGTACTTGTTGTGATACAGCGACAGTGAACGTAGATCTAACAGACCCTTCAGCGCCAGTTTTATTCAATATTCCTGAGCCAGAATTTATTCATTGTGATGAAGATGTACCAACGCCTCCATTTGTTTTAGCATTAGAAAATTGCTTGCAAGTTGAGTTGGGAATGGATGAAGTTTCGACTCAAGGTCTAAGTAGTTGTGAGCTACATACGTATGATATTACGCGTGTTTGGACGGCAACAGATTACTGTGGTTTGAGTGCGAATGATTCTCAGACCATTACGGTTGAGGACATTACGGCTCCTGGAATTTATCGAATTTATACCTTGCCGAATGGTACCAAAATGATTGGTGGATTTGTTGACCATGTTGGAGAAAGATGGAAGCACATAACGTTGCCAATCACTTTCGCAACAAAGCCTGTTATTTTCACGCAAGTGATAACTGATAATGATGCATCAGCAACTTCAGTTCAATTGAAGAATATTTCAAAATCTCAATTTGATATTCGATTGATGGATGAGGAAGCAAATGATGCGGTAAGTCATGGTCGTGAAAGAATTGCTTGGATTGCAATGGAAGAAGGAACAAGTACTTTAAATAATCCATTTGAAGTAAGTAGTCTTCCGGGTGATAGTAGTCCAAAAGTTATCAATTTCAGTCAGTCATTTACGACAAGTCCAGTAATGATTGCTAATACGCAAACGGCCTATTCTTCAGAAGCAGTTGAGCTTAGAATTCCAAATTTGAATAGTTCTAATGCAAGTTTCTATTTGCAAGAAGATCAATCCGCAGATACGGAAACGACTCACTCAATAGAAGGGGTAGGGTATGCAGCTTTTGCCAATGAGGGCAATCTGGAATTACCTTCTGGTGAAATTTTTGGTGAAACTGGAAAGACAAGTTTCTCTGGAGATAATTGGAATGAAATTACACTTTCACATGGATATAAAAATCCAATTGTCATTGCGACAATTACTACCGAAAATGATAGTGAACCAGTTGCCGTTAGAATCAAAGATGTCACGCCATCAAGTTTCTTTATGAAAATTGATGGTTGGGATTACCAAACCAATACGCATGGAACAGAAGAAATTTCTTATGTAGTAATTGAAGGGAGTGTTCCATTTGACCAGACGGTTGCTTGTGATGCAATACCTGCACCATTGACTATCGGAACAGAAATTATTACTGTAGACAATTGCGATGTTGCCGTCAATATTGAATACAGCGAAACGCCAAATACCAACAATTGTGCTCCTGGAAATATCATTAATAGAACATGGTACTCAGAAGATGAATGCGGAAACTCTGTTTCTTACAGCAGACAGATTTCTGTGTTTGATAATGTAGATCCTGAATTTACAGTGCCAGCAGATGTCACCATCCAATGCGAAGATAATATCAATGACCTAAGTCTTACTGGAGACGTGGAAGATGAGAGCGATAATTGTGCAACTGGAATCGAAGCGACTTATGTCGATTTGTATTCAGGTGCTTTTGAATGTGACTCAAGTTTCACTGTAGTTCGAGAATGGACACTTCATGATAATTGTGGTAATTCTGTAACTAAAAATCAAAACATTAGTGTAATACACCGAGGCGTCAAGATTGCTTTAAAAATGATGTTGCAAGGCGCATTATTTGATACCAATGATGGTTTGATGCGAGACGATCTTCGCACCCTTGGATTACTTCCAGATACGGAACCATATACTGACATTCCTTCTTATCAACACATTGGTGGTGGGGACGAAACGGTTGATCCAGCAGTATTTAATGTAACAGGTTCTAATGCCATTGTCGATTGGGTTTTTGTTGAAATTCGAAATGCAACTAAGCATGATTCAATTATTGCTACCCGTTCAGCATTACTTCAAAGAGATGGCGATGTAGTAGATATTGATGGTGTTTCTCCTGTTGATTTCAATAGTATTCAGCCAGGTCAATATAATTTTTCAGTTCGTCATAGAAATCATTTGGGAACTGTAACGCTTTATCCTAAACAGTTGAAAAACGAACCACAAATTGAACCTTTTGATTTTACGACTGAAGTAGAGGTGGACTCAACAAATGTGATGAGTGCTTTTGATTTTGATGGAGATAGTTTGGTCTATATTTGCCAAAATACTGGAACAAGTAAATTGACAATTTTAGAGTCTTTGGATAATTTGGGTACTTATGCTGGACAGAGTTATGCGATGACTTGTGGGCCATGTGGAACTTTCAAAACTATAAAAGATGGAAATTGGAATGATCCTGCTACTTGGGAGAACGGAAGTGTGCCGCCTACACCACTTGTTGGTAAAGAAGTGATCATCAATCATGCAATTGATATTTCGGATTATTTAGAAGTTGGAAATGATGCATTGCTTTGGATTGAAAAAGGTGCATTGATTGTTACGAACCATTTCAAAATCGTTGATAATGGAATCGTCTATGCCCTTGATTCTGACATTACATTGGGAGATCAAATGTATTTGGGAGCAAGCCCTTCGCTCAATCCTAAATTTGTGATGTATGGTGGCCAATTGAATATTGGAAGGGATTATCAAAATAACGGTGGTGATGTCGTTTTCCGAAATGTTTGTGTGAAATCAGAACTTGGGTATCAAAATATTGGTGGTAACGAAGTTTTTAAAGAGGTACAAATTGAATTAATAACTGGAGACTTTAGAGTTTTTGCAACAAATTCAACACTGACTGCAAGACAATCCAGAATCAAATTACATAAAGGAAGTTTCATCAATGATGGGCAGTTCAAAGGAAAAGAGAATATTCTCTGGATGCTCGATGGAGGAATTCAAAACAACGGAAGTTGGGAAAGTGGTATTTCATATTACTGTATGAGTGGTGCGACCAATTTAATCAATGGTGAATTACCGCCAAATCAGGACTGTGCTAATATGTTTAGCCATTTCAATGGATTTATTTGTGGTGATGTTGTTGATAAATTGATTGTTGAAAATATTATTTCTAACCCAGAGTTGTCACAAATTGGTTCTTGGGGAACACATGCTCAACAAATAACACCCTACGGTAATGCATTGTGGGCAGGAGATTACAATAGTGATCGAAGAACTATTTATCAAGGGCCTTCAAACGATATTTCTGATTTGTTTGTGAAAGTAATCACAGATCCTAACAACGTTAATGCACTTCCTAATTATATTAGAAAAGCATACGACAGTGCAGATATTGATTTGAATGGAGATGTGATTTATCAAGGGCCAAACAATGAACGAGCGAAGTTACTTTTCCGTTCTGTTTTGGTTAGTCCAGGCAATGGCCAGTATCTGCCAAACTTTATTATTGTAGAACAAATTCCGAGGTAGGACTTATTTAGTAATATTTTAAAAATAAATTGTTATTATTTTTTTGAAATGGTTTCATGGTTAAATAGTTCGATGGTTTGGTTAGAAAAAATCATATAACTATTCAAGCATAAAGCCATAAAATCCCAACAAAATTCAACCATTTATTTTTTCATTTTCACTTAGCTAAATTTTTCTACTGCTACGAAGTCTTTGTATTTTAAAATTAATAAAAAAAAGCCCGAATTTTCGTAATGAAAATTCGGGCTTTTTTTATGGCACTGTGTCCTTTTTTATGCTCTCCTGTCCTGTCACGAATTATTGAATTCGTCATTAATTGGAAGAAAAAACAAACAATTTTCTTTTGTGACCTATTTTCAGATAGCTTTTTTAATAAATGTGTATTTAACTGATTATTAAATTATTGTATTGCTTTTTTTGCAATGTTTGTAAAAAAAGAACAATGTGTTTACTTTGTTATGTCACAAAATCGAATCATACCATTTTTTATCTGTAATATACCTGTTTTGTAGATAGAAATTGGCACCTATTGGTATAGTTCTTGTCTTTTTAATTATTGTATTTATCCTCCATTGATTACTCGCTCATTACAAACAAAAAAGAAGAAACACTCAACCTCGATATCCCTTCCCTTTACAAAATATCCAGTTGAGTTTCTTATTGACATTTTTTGTAAACGAGGAATGAACACCATGAAAATAGTATACCTACAGTCTCATACACAAAGTATTCTCCCATATTTTAAGACAGGTTATTTTTTCAAATCATTTCTAAGTTTCTAAGAAGCTTTTAAGAATTGTGGTTTAGAAGCGAAAATTGGTTGAAATCGGTTTCGAAGCAGCCAAAAATTCTATGCATAGCATCGCTACGGATATAATTTTTGGCAAAGTCGAGTTCGAATTCAGGCTATTTGCAGCTTAAAGAATAATTTTTAACAGCTTCTAAAATTAGATGCGTAGAACTTTTGATATTTCCCGCCCACTACAAAAGTTGATTTACATCTAATTTAAATTGAAATTTTTCCCCCTTCATAATATCCTCCCCGATAATTTGAACAACATTTTAAAATTCAAAAACAAAATACTTTTTTGTATGAAACAGACATTTACTTTGAAGATTCTTCTGTCTGCTTTATTGATGCTTATTGGTCTTACAAGCTCATTTAGCCAGATTGAAATGAAACTTCAATTGCTCCAAAATGACACCTCGCGTTGGGGTGTTTATGTAAAACACAATGGCTCGGTAGCAGCGCCTTCCGACAACATTGATGTTGGTTCTGCACAAGTTACGATTGTGGCTCCGACCGGTTTTAATTTTGCCAATATGCAAAATGTAAACGGTATCTGGGCCCAAAATGCTCGTGTTAACGCACCTGTCGAAAATCCTATGTTCGATTATATCGATGTAGGATATTTATCAAGTTTTCCTAATGACGTGTTGTATGACACGACAGAAATTTTGCTATTTACCTTCGAGAAGGTTGGCCCATGTCCAGATACATTGTATTTGATGGACCACGGCGATCCTTTTTACGCACCTAACTCAGCAGGTAATAATCCTGGTAACAACTTTGATGCGATTGACAAAGGTTATCTTCCAAACTTGTACTTGTACGGTTGGACAGGTAACTATGGTTATTCTGCATGGAGTTGTGGTGATTGTGATGGTGACGGTATCTTAGATGCTCAAGAGGATACAAATGGTGATGGAAATTATGATCCTATTTCTGAAGATTTGAATATGAATGGAATATTCGATTTGCCAGGAGAGGATTTAGATGGTGATGGTCGATTTGACATTATTCCAGATTCATCTGGTCTTTGTGATGTCTGTGATCCTATTCACCCGGAATTGGCTGTAATTCGCGGAGACACTACGATGTGTTCTTCTGAAGATAATACAGATATCTATATTGATATCGATGGAGGATGGCCTCCATATGTAGTTACCTACGAAAATGACGCGGGTACTGATTTTGTCGTTAATAATTACCAATCTGGAGATCCTATCAATATTACATTGACGGCAACTGATACATTCGAGCTAGTTTCGATTGTAGATAGTTCTGGTTGTGTGGTTGACTCAATGGCTGGTCAAGCAATTATTGTTATTGAAGGACCTTTAGCAGTTGATACAAATCCTACTGATGTGGTAGAATGTGTAGGGAATGCTACTTCATTCACTGCTCCTTCATCAAATGGAGGTGCAAGTCCAATTGAATATAATTGGCAGATTAGTACAAACGGTGTAGGTGGTCCATATTTAGACCTTATGTCTGGTACACCATACTCAAATGTAAATTCGAATACTTTAAATATTAGTGATGTAGATGGTTTGGATGGTATGTACTACCGTTTAGCAATCTTCACTGAATACTGTGATACTGTTTATTCTACAGGAGCATTGCTTGATGTAGAAGGACCAATCATGTTGGACTTAGAGCCACGTGATACTTCTATTTGTAATAATGAAACTGCTCAATTCTACTCAGAAGCAAGTGCTCCATTGGGAACTGTATCTGGAAGTTGGGAATACTCAACTGATGGTGGTACAACTTGGTTAGCTGCTTCGGGAGCTGATTTCGCTGGTACAGCTACTGGTACATTGACAGTAAGTAATACAAGAACTTATTCTGATAACTTATTTAGAAGAGCTTATACAACGCCAACATGTGCTGTTGTAAATTCAACAGAAGCATTATTGACAGTTGAAGGGCCACTTGTTATTACTGACGAGCCAGACGATATCTTAGATTGTTCTGCTCAAGCATTGGAATTCATCGTTGGTGTTGAAAACCAAAGTTTAAGTGCTAATTCAGGAACTATTCAATACCAGTGGCAAGT
>CALHBQ010000170.1 GCA_937930815.1 uncultured Saprospiraceae bacterium
GAAACAATCCATCATTTCTGAGAACGAAGTTGTTTCGCGGGCCGAATATTTAGCGTATCAAGTTTTTCAATCCAAAGATAAAAATGAGCTAATTGAAGCCAATGGAGCGTTACTGCATTTCGTACAACAGTTTGCCTCCACGCGCTACGAAGAAGCTTATACAAAAGGCGTACATGACGAGGACGCAGCAAAATTACTCAAAGCACTTTTACAACTTTCGAGTCAAATCGACTTGCTTTGTTTTTTGCCAAATGTAAGAGCTTGCGCAAAAATATTTTGGAAAAAGTTTATTAATAAAGAGCAAAAGACCTTATTCCAAAATCAATTGAATAGTGCTGGAAAAATTTTAAAAATATTTCCAGATACCCATGGATTCGATTTTTTGATTGATGATTTAGAAATAGCCATTACGACATTCATCGAAGAAACTGGATTATTTTCAACAGTTAATCATCGGTCAGTAGCAGAGTATTTGTTTAGAGAATTATCACGTTCAGAAACCTTTATCGTAAGTCAACCTGCCGATGCTTTACGAAAAGATTTCATGAAGCATTTAAAGGTCAAAAGTTCTACTAAGTTTTATGAAGATTCACTTTTTGACTTGCGTGAAAATGGAGTGGAGCAATATGAATTAATTCGCAAATGGGTAGAAGCATTTTTGGAGCAAAATCCAAATAGCCAAGGCACAACTTATTTGGATGAAACTGCTGCCTTACTGTATCTCGATGATTTTAAATCGAAGGATTTAATAAAGACGGATACCTTAATCAAAGTTGATAAATTACAATCAACGCACCCGACGACTCAAGAAGGAAAATACTCATTGGACTACAATGATTTTATTTCTAAAATGGAGCAATATACCAGAGAAGTGGTTCCGCGATTTCAGCATTTTTTAGATTTGAAAAAATCACTGGCGGATGACTATCGAAAAGAATTGCGTTTGGAAGAATTCAAACCAAAGGTGTTGAGTTCTTTTGTACGAAACAAATTAATCGACGAAGTTTACTTGCCAATTTTTGGAGACAACTTGGCGAAGCAAATCGGAACCGTCGGCGAAAATACACGAACAGATCGAATGGGCATGTTACTCTTAATTTCGCCTCCTGGCTATGGAAAGACGACTTTGATGGAGTACATCGCGAATCGTTTGGGATTGATTTTTATGAAAATAAACGGCCCAGCATTAGGGCATCAGGTAAAGTCACTCGACCCTTCCGAAGCACCAAATATTGCCGCTCGTCAGGAGTTAGAAAAACTCAATCTTGCGCTCGAAATGGGAAACAACGTTATGCTTTATGTTGATGACATTCAGCATTGTCACACGGAATTTTTACAAAAATTCATCTCGCTTTGTGATGCGCAAAGAAAAATCGAAGGCGTCTACAAAGGGCAATCCAAAACCTATGATTTGCGTGGAAAACGCATCAGTGTCGTCATGGCTGGAAATCCTTACACGGAGAGCGGTGAGAAGTTTCAAATCCCCGACATGCTTGCCAATCGAGCCGATATTTACAACCTCGGAAACATTATCGGCGACTCGGCAAAAGTATTTAAACTTAGCTATATCGAAAACTCCTTGACGTCCAATCCTGTCCTCCAAAAGTTGGCAGTGAAAAGTCATAAAGATGTTTACGCCCTCTTAAAATATATTGAAACCGACAGCCGTGAAGGTTTGGAATTTGAAGCCAACCATTCACCCGAAGAAATCAATGAGTACACCTCGGTTTTGAAAAAAATGTTGAGTATTCGCGATGTGGTGTTGGCGGTCAATCAGGAATACATTCGCTCCGCTGCCATGTCAGATGATTATCGAACGGAACCTGCTTTTAAGTTGCAAGGCTCTTATCGCGACATGAACAAATTGGCGGAAAAGGTAGTCCCAATTATGAATGAAGAAGAGCTAAACACCATGCTCCTGAGTCATTACGAAAGTGAGGCACAAACGCTCACATCTGGAGCAGAAGCCAATTTGCTAAAGCTGAAAGAACTCACGAATCGCATCAGCAAAGAAGAAAAAATTCGTTGGGAAGAAATCAAAAAGACCTTCGCCAAAAACAAGATTTTCCGCAACGTCGATGAGAACAATCCGATGGCGCAAGTGCTTGCGCAGATGTCTGCTTTTACGGATGGGATTGAGGGGATAAGGGAGGTGTTGGAAAGGGGTGGGAATAATTCTAAGTCAGAGAATTAATCGAGTGTTTTTTGTTAAAAGTATTGTGAAAAATAAATTCTATTTCTTTAAATTTATTTTATTCTAAATTATAAAAGCAAATCAATTGGAAGAAAGAGAGTATAATAGACTTATACAACTGATCGAATCAGGTCGAAAATTTCATTATAGAAATTTTGTTTTTGCTGCCTTAATTTTTGTTTTATCTCTTAAAGATGCTGAAGAATCTTTATCATTGTTCTTAAACGTTGACTTCCCAATAAAGTATCTGCAATTATTTTTATATATTGTAATAGTTGTTTTCAATTTCCTTACAATTGATATATATCGGTCAATTGATGAAAAGGTATTCAAAGAATTTAAAAACGAAGTACCGTTTAATTGGGTTGTTTTTACTGGTAAAAAAAATTCTGGATTAGCTATTATTTTTATAATTACACCACTTATTCTTTCAACAGGTTTCCTAATTTATAAAGATCCTTCTGATCTTAATGTAGCTATAATTTTATTTTGTATTTTCTTTTCTGCCTATCCAACGTACTTAAAGAACTTTTTACATTTTACAGGCAATAAATTACATACTGATGGTAGTACAATGACCTTAAGCCACTGGATACATGATGTTCTAAGTTTTATTTCTGGAATATTGTTTCGTGTTTTACTTATTCTTGCTATCCAAGATTTAATGACTGATAGTGAAAATTTTAGTAATTCTTTAGTTGTAGTTTTTTGGCTAATTATAGGGCTTACCATTGTAGACCAAATTATAATAATTTCTGGATTTATTTCAAGAAGAATCAATAGGTATGGTTTAAAGCATGGATTTGTTTTAACAAGAATGGGACAAGAAAAAGTTTATATTTCCCCAGAGAATAATGAAGATAATTCTGCTTATTCAGATTAAGGTGGAATAGAATAACGTACAGGACATGATTAATCAACAATTCTAAAAAAATAAATAAAATGAACCCAAAAATCAATCAAAATATCAAAGAATGGTGGAATAAACTACCTGATGATTTAAAAGGAGAATTTCCAACATTCGTCCATCACCTTAATAAAAATGCAGAAATTCTATTTGTAGGGCTTAATCCTGCAGGTGATTCAACAGGAAAGCCAGCTAAAAATTATAATGATCTAACATCAGATAAAATCCAAGAAATAGCTGAAGACGAAAAATCTAAAATTGGATTATCAGAGGATCAATCGGATGTTTATTGGAGGTATTATAGAGTAATTCATAACATTGCGAAAAAATCTAAATCAATTTGGGAATATTATGATATTTTCCATCTGAAATATTCTAAATCAAAAAAAATATTAGAAGTATTTTGCCCAAATAAGAAACTTGCTGATTTGCATAAAACGCATCTTAAGAATTTAGAGTTAATTTTTAAAGAGCTTCCAAAGCTAAAATTTGTTGTTTTGAATAATATAAACTCATCAAATCTATTAATAAAAAATTTTGGAAAAAGATTAGATTGGGATGATTGCCTTGGACTTTATCGACTGTCAGTGCCAACTGGAAATATTTATTTTTATTTTCAAGGAATGATGAACTATGGTAGAATGACTAATTTTGATCAGGAAAGAATTTTATGGTTTTTGAAGAAAATTAAAACTAAAGGCACACCATGACCCAAAACTCAAAAACAACCGATATTTTAGGCGCCACAATGCTCATCCTATTATTGGCTGCATTTCTAAACAACACCTTCAATATCACATCCCTGAGTTTTGAACGGTTACTTGTTTTCAGTCTAACAGCTTTTTTCGGTTCTCTTATTGTTGACACTTCGGCCTCCGATAAGATGAAAGGTGATTCAATGATGATTGCGCTTTTCCTTACCTTTTTTGGTGACTTTCTCCTTTCCTACACTCAATCGTACAATCAGGGAACGATGCTCTATATGGTTGGCATTTTCATCACAACTTGGCTTTCAATTTTGAATTTTAAATTAAAAAGAAAGCAAAATTCAAAGTAACGCTTAGTTAGGCTATTTCACTATACCTTTAGGTTAAGGGTATATCATCTCATTTTGTGTCGCATATATGGGGAGCTAAAATATTAACTTAAGCCTTTTACCATTTATTTATTCATTAATATTGCTTCTTTTTAGTAAAACTCGTTTCCAAAAATTATCAGATTTGAAAAAGTCTAATCAATGCTAAAACGATTTCCATTTTACCGGCAATTAGATCA
Organism: uncultured Saprospiraceae bacterium; assembly: GCA_937930815.1. Taxonomy (GTDB): domain Bacteria; phylum Bacteroidota; class Bacteroidia; order Chitinophagales; family Saprospiraceae; genus JAGQWW01. The sequence goes on from CALHBQ010000170.1 coordinate 4,377, forward strand.
AATGGACTGTGGTCCAGCTTGCCTTAAAATGGTAGCAGAATTTTACGGTAAAACTTATTCTTTACAGCACTT
>CALHBQ010000171.1 GCA_937930815.1 uncultured Saprospiraceae bacterium
TAATCCCAAAAGTAAAAAGGCTTATCGGATTAATTAGAAACTTTAGATAAAAAGCTGAATTCTGGGGATGAAAGGGCGCCCTGTTGCCAGATTCCCGTTGCCAGTTGCGCTCGCTTCGTTCACTCAATATTTTGAAATAATCAATAAATTTTCAATGTGAAGTAATGAGGGCAACCGGTAACCGGCAACAGGCAACCGGCAACAGAAATCTGGCAACTGGGAATAGTTGAAAAAATATTTTACTTTTGAACCTAACAGAATTTTAAACAATGAGAAACGAGTTTACCGCTTTTGCTATCATTTCAATATTGGGAACAATCGCAATCAGCTACTTTTTGTGGCCTTCCTTTTGGTGGGCATTTGCTGTTTTAGGACCGATATTGTTATTGGGATTTTATGATATGACTCAAAAGTCTCACGCCATCATGCGTAACTTTCCGATATTGGGAAGAGGTCGTTATTTGATGGAGGCATTGCGACCAGGCATTCAACAATATTTTATTGAAAAAGATACGGAAGGTGCGCCTATCAGTAGAATTGATAGAAACGTAGTTTATCGTCGAGCTAAAAAAGTATCGGCAAAGACGCCTTTTGGAACTCAATTAGATGTTTATGCAGAAGGTTACGAATGGGTCAATCACTCCATCGCTGCATTAGATGCAGATACATTGAACGGAGATCCCAGAGTGACTTTTGGGAACTCGGGTTGTGAAAAACCATATAGTTGTTCGATGTATAATGTTTCGGCGATGAGTTACGGTTCGTTGAGTAAAACAGCAATTTTGTCATTGAACGGAGGTGCAAAAATTGGGAACTTTGCTCACAACACAGGAGAAGGAGGCATCAGTCCTTATCACTTAAAACCAGGTGGTGATTTGATTTACCAAATTGGAACGGGTTACTTCGGTTCACGCGCGCCAGATGGTACTTTTTCATGGGAAGAATTTGCGAATAGAGCAAAAGAACCAACCGTCAAAATGATTGAGTTGAAACTCTCTCAAGGTGCCAAACCTGGCCATGGCGGTATTTTACCTGCTAAAAAGAATACGCCTGAAATTGCGAAAATCAGAGGTGTCGAAGCGGGCGTTGCGGTACTTTCTCCTCCTTTTCATAAAGAATTTAATACGCCACGCGGATTGATTGAAATGATGGCGCGTATGAAAGAAATCTCAGGCAAACCATGTGGTTTCAAATTATGTGTGGGTAGAAAAAGTGAATTCCTTTCCATCTGTAAAGCAATGATTGAGTTAGACAAATATCCAGATTTCATTGCAGTTGATGGGGGAGAAGGAGGTACAGGAGCTGCTCCAGCCGAGTTTTCAGATTCAGTAGGAATGCCTTTCCGCGAAGGACTGGCGTTTGTTTATGATGCATTGGTCGGATTTGGTATTAAAAAGCACATCAAATTATTAGCCTCTGGAAAAATCATGACGAGTTTTCATGTTTTCAGAGCGATTGCTTTGGGAGCAGATGCTACTTATTCGGCTCGTGCGATGATGCTTGCTATCGGCTGCATTCAGGCATTGGAATGCCATACGAATCATTGCCCAACAGGTGTGGCGACTCAAGACCCTGAATTTTACGCAGGTTTAGTTCCAGAAGACAAACAAACGCGTGTCGCCAATTTTCACGCAGCAACCATCGAAAATTTCGTTGAATTAATGGCAGCAGCTGGCATCAACGATGTTCATAAAATAAATAGAACGCACATCTATCGCAGAGCAAACATGAATACCGTCAAACGCTATGATGAAATTTATCCATACATCAGTACTGGTTGTTTGTTAAATGAAGCAACGATTCCTGAAGATTGGAAACGTTATATGTTGGAGGCGAGTGCGGATACTTTTACTTTGGATTTGCAACTATAGTAGTTTTTCAGTCTGCAATCGGCAGTCCACAATCGGCAAATCATTTTGCAAAAAAGGGACATTTGGATTTACTCCAAATGTCCCTTTTTCTTGTTTTAGAAAAAATCTTCGATTTTTTGCCGATTGCCGATTGCCGATTGCCGATTGCCGATTCTACCACGAATGAATTCGTGGGCTGCAAACTGCAGATTGCCGACTGAAAAACTGCTACCGCTTTGTCAACATTTCTTTCAATTCCGCAATTTGTTTTTCCATGGATTCGAGTTTGTCTTCGATGACGTTGTTGTTGTCGCTGGTCATTTCGTCAACGAAAACGGCATTGGCGAGAGACATCCCGAAAATACCACCCAAAGTTACAACGATAATAAAGTAAAAACGCGTCAAACCAGCCATTACCGCAGGTGAAAAAATGGCCGGTTCTGCACCTTCGGAAGTAAAAGCCTCTGCTACTGTTTTAGGTATTTCATTCCAACCTTCAACAGTGAACATTTGGAAAATATAGTACATCGTAATCAAAGGATCTTGAAATAATTCAGGAACACGGTGACCAAAGAAATGGCAAGTAAAAAGCGCTATAATAAAATTGAAAAATATTAAAGCAATCATGACGAAAACAGATGCTTTTAAAGCGCGACCCAATCCTTCCATGATGACATTCATACGTGGAATAAAGGTCATCAGTCTGAATAATCGAATCATACGACCCAAACGCAATATCTTTAAAAATGATGTACTTGTAGGGACGACGACAGCTGGGAAGAATATCAATAGGGCAGGTAAACTTACCACTACTATAAAAAAGTCGAAAATATTCCAGCTTTCTGAGAAGTATCCTTTTATTCCATATTCATTGAGTTTGACAATCGCTTCAATCAAGAATATGATAACCAAAAATACATCAAGATATTCCAAAAGATGATAAATATCAGGATAGGCAGCTTTTAGCTGTGGAAAGTATAAAATGAAAATAATAATGGCATTGATGCCAATAGCCCAGAGAATGTTCTTCTCAGTTAGAAAGAACTTTTTAAACATAGTTGCTTGTTTTAAGTTGTTCTAGACTTATTTATGAATAAGTCTATTAGGCATAGATTAATTCTATTTGTTGGGAATTGGCCTAATTTGACAGCAAAACTAATTTTTTTTTAAAAAACTTTAAAAAGGATGAATAAAAAACTATTTCGACCTAAGGAAGGAGATGAATTTTATACCGAAGAAAAATGCCATATTTTGGAGGTATTAAATACCCCTGATTTTAAGGATTGCTCTCTTGCTCGGGCGAGGGTAGAGGCAGGAGTGACTACTGAGTGGCATTGGCTAAAGGAAACGGATGAACTTTATTATATTCTTTCTGGAGAGGGAGTAATGGAAATCGGCGACGATTTTCAAAAAACAGTCAAAGCGGGAGACGCCATTTTTATCCCAAAATTTGAAAAACAACGCATCGAAAATACAGGCGATTCTGACCTTGTTTTTCTATGTATTTGTACCCCAAGATGGGAGCCAGAAAACTATTTGTCATAGAAAAGAGGCGTTTAGTGATTTCAATTAGTGGAAAATTATAACTACTGAAAGTTGGATATTGAACGAATCGCTTTTTGAATTTTCAACTTTCAATCTTGAATCTTCAACTTCATTTAGAACCAAAAAAGAGCCACTCAACACGAAGCTGAGTGACTCTTTTGTATCCTAAAAAGCAAGATTATCGCTTTCCTTTTTTAATCAATATTTTTTCCAATTTAGAATCAGATTGGGTGTTGCTGCTTCCAGCTTTTCCACCATCCAATTCTTTTTGGAGCGTAATTAATTTCTCCCACTTACCATCTGCAGCTAAAGCAGATTGTTGTGGCCAGCTACCTGGGTTGTGCATTTTGAATCTTGGACCTGCATCGTTTAAAATTCCTTTTAATCGATCGACCTTTGCGTTACCCAATTGTCTCCAAGTTACGATACCATCAGCGTTCAATAACTGATTGATTTTTGGTCCGATACCTTCAACCAATTGTAGGTTGTCAGATTTCAAAAATCCATAAGTACCATCACTGTAAACTTCAGTTGCTTTTTTAGCTGCTGGTTTTGCTTTAGCCTTTGGTTTTGAAACTTTCGCTTTTTTCTTAACGACTGCTTTCTTTTGAACCTTTGCTTTAGGTTTTGAAACAACCGCTGCTTTTGGTTTCTCTACCGTTTTTGGCTCCTCTTTTTTGCTTCTGATCAATTCCGTTTCAGCGTATCTATTACCGGTTCTAATCATTCTTTCTTTACCTGTACGGTAAGTTTTAAGGTTTGGTCGCTCAATAATCGTACGACTTGTTTCTTCACCGTGGCGAGAAACTTGAACCTCTTTGATTACCTCAACAGGTACTTCCTTAATGACTTCCACTTCTCTGATAACTTCCACTTCTTTAATCACTTCTACAGGAACTTCAACTCTTACTTCTACTTCTTTAATCACCTCTTTGATGACCTCTACTTCTCTTACAACTTCCACCTGTACTTCTCTGATAACTTCCACTTCTTTGATTACTTCAACTGGTACTTCTTTGATCACATCGCGTGTCAATTGAACCTCGTTAGTCACCTGAACTGGAATCTCTTTCATGACATCAACAGGTTTAAGTATCTCAACCGTATTGACCAATGTAACAGGAACTTCCTGAAGTACTGCAACAGTTTTGATAACTTCTCTCTCTTCTATAACCGCTACTGGAACCTCTTTGATAACTTCCACTTCTTGGAATCTCGTTTCAGAAACAATTACCTCAACTGGTACTTCCTGAACTACCTCAATTTCTTTAATCACCTCCACTTCGTTGGTAACAATAACAGGTACTTCTTTCGTGATTTCTACTTCCTTGATAACCTCTTTTGTTGAGTTCATCATTACTGGAACTTCTACTTTCAAAGTAACC
>CALHBQ010000172.1 GCA_937930815.1 uncultured Saprospiraceae bacterium
GATAAATTGGCTGCCTTTTTAGTAAAGCATCCTCAACATAAAATTAGAATTGAAGGGCACACTGATAATGTTGGTGATGCGGAGAAAAACTTCCAACTTTCGCAAAGAAGAGCAAATGCGGTCGCCGCTTTTTTGATTAAAAAAGGAGTTAACCACGAACGATTGTCTGCAAAAGGCTACGGAGGTTCCAAACCTTTAAAATCATCGTTTGGAAAAAAGTATCATCCAGAGAATAGGAGAGTGGAGTTTATTGTGGAGTGATTGGGTTTCCAGTTGCCGGTTCGCTCAAACTGGCAACCGGCAACTGGAAACAGGACATTACCAAACTTTCAACCCACCATAATTCAGCTGCGCTTTGATCAAGCTTTGCGCATTCTTTTTTCCCATGTAGCCATTCACATCAGAAGAACCTTTTTCTTGGAATTCATCAGAATGTTTAAAGTCTCTATGGCATTTTACACCTGAATTATCTGTTTCGGCTTGGACTTGATAATTTGCGCCATCTTCTACATTGATTTTGTAGTCAGCATGGTTTCCTATCAAGATGATTTCGGTAAAACCTTTGGCGACATCATCAACTCTTGCGCCGCCGTATTTTAGTTCAAAATTGGCGCTGTTGGTGAGTCGATCTACATTCAAATCTGTATGTTTAGAAATGACCATTAAATCTTTGATGACGCCGACATTGAAGTTGTCATACTTACCTTCGTTGCGCAAGTTAACCACCTTTGCAATACGATAAGAATCATATTTTGTGTGACTATGAATTTCTTGCGCTTCATCAATTACAATTTTTGAATACTTGCTATTGATTTCGATATCGTCTGCTTTTCCAACCCTCAAGGAACAATAAGCACCATCCGCAGATAGGTCACCTACGGCATCAATTTGTCCATTTCCATATCCCAAATAAACATCCAAATCACCTTCTGTACCAGCAAATTCAAAATCTCCGTATTTGATATTGAGGCGAGTGTCACCATCAATACTACTGATGTAGGCGTTGCCATATTTGTTGCTCAAATCAAGATTGCAACTTGCAGGCATATACACCTGATAATCAATAGAAAAGTCAGATTTATAATCAGTAGCATCCCATCCCCACCAAGATGATTTTGAGGTGGAGGATAAGATTTCAGTTTCAGCCGAAACCAATGAAGGTGAATCTGTAAAATGAATTTCAATACGGTCAAAATCATTCTGTGCTACTTTTTCTGAGCTGGCACGAACCGTGATCCTTACTTCCACTTTTACGCGGTCTTTTTCCCAAGTATTGAGATCAACCTTGCCATATCGGTTCGACAATTTTACCAAACCATCTACTGCAATTTCATATTCTTTTTTGATGGTTTTTGTAAAATCCTTTTTATCCGAAGGGTTACCTTTTTTGGCGGAGGCGATATTGGTGCCCAATCCCCAAATCAGTCCGGTTATTAGTACTATTTTATATATTAACTTCATTTTGCGTAGCATTTACTTTTATAGTATCAATAGATTCGAGTCGTTCAAGAACTCTTTCGAGAATTTCAATTTTGTTTTGATAATTACTGATGATGGTAGTAATCAGACGCGCTCGATTTCCTTTTGGTACGTTTGATAATTCAATTTTTAAATCTCCCATTATTTCTTCAAATTGGCGTAAGTCATCTGAAAATTCATCTTCCAAAGTGTAGCTGGCCAATTGAGCAACTCTTTCATTGTATTGGTCGCGATAGAAATTTTCGGCTTCTCTAAATTCAGGATCAATCTGAGTAGCGATTGGTGATTTGTTGGAAATACTGTTACCTGAAAAAAGAAACCCAGCGATACCACCAGTTAGTAGTAGCAAGCAAGCCGCTGCAATGTTTCTGTATCTGAAAAAGGAAACGGTCTTGGGCTTCTTTTTTTGAGGAAGATTTTTGTCAATTTCGGCCCAAACCTTCAGGTCGGGAACGTCGCTGTCAAAATCGTCCTTGTGGTCTTTTATATATTTTTCTAAATTCATTTTTTTAAAATAATTTTTGACTTTGCAGGGTATAAGAAAGTTGTTGAATAATAGACTTTATTCTAAAATAATTAGTATGCAATGCGAAAACTTCTTTTTTCGCTACTTTTCGTTAAAAAATTGAACAATAGCTAAGGCAATTCTTAAATTTTTTGCCTCAATTATCAAAAAAATAAGCATCGATTGCTCTACAACTCATTTTAGAATTAAGTCTAATAAAAAACGCTAATCTTTTTTATTGGTTTTATCTTTTGATTTCTGATTGCAATTGTGTCCGTAATTTTTGTTTTGCTCTACTGTATTGTGATTTTGAAGTAGAAGTTGAGATATCAAGAATATTCCCTATTTCTTCATGATCGTACCCTTCAAAAGCGTAAAGCGTAAAAACGACTCGATATCCATCGGGCAATTCTTTTAAAGCTGACTTTACCATTGGAACGGTTAAACCTAAATCTTCGCAATCTTCAATTTGTTCAAATCCATCATGATAATTTTCAATCAACTCCTCAACTTTTAAACGTTTCTTTTTAAGATGATTGATACAATTATTGACGACAATTCTTTTTATCCATGCCCCAATCGATGATTCTGCTCTAAAGGATCCGATTTTAGAAAAAACATCTACAAACGAATTTTGCAATAAATCCTCAGCATCTTCGGTACTATTCAGCATTCTTAGGCATAGGTTGTACATCGCCTTTGAGTACAGGCGATACAACTCAAACTGAGCTTGCCGATCGCCTCTCAGGCAACCATCCACTATCACTTTATGGGTTTTCGAATAATCCAAAGTATTTACAACGACAACGACAAATGATCAGTTTTGTCGGTATTTTTTATGCAAGTTTCAATTGCAGTACGTCTATTATGTTTGTTTAATAAAATCTATTTTGATCCTTACAACCTAAATGACAAAGTTAAATATTGTAGGTTGCAAAATACTTTTTTATTTTTTCAAAATACAACAGTTAGATTTTGGATTAATAATTGTTTTAATACCTAAGGAGAGCGTTTTAGCTCTGAATAGGTGTTCTTATCAAAAACACCTTCTCTATTTTTAAATCAAGAATGATCACGTGAGCATTGAAAAATTTATAGACCACACCTACCTAAAACCAGATTGTACTCAACAATCGGTTCAAACTTTGTGTGAGGAAGGAATGAAATATGGATTCTTCTCGGTTTGCATTCCACCTTTTTATGTTAGAAAAGCAAAGCAGTTATTGGAAGAGTCTGATTGTAAAATTTCAACCGTAATCGGTTATCCTTATGGTTATTCGTCCACCGCTGCAAAAGTAGAGGAGATAAAACGTGCCCTTGATGACGGTGCTGACGAGTTAGATGCCGTTATCAATATTTGTGCAGTTAAAGACGAGAATTGGAACTACATCAAGAATGATATTGAATCCATGACGCGTGCCGTGCAAATGAGAGGAAAAGTGATTAAGATTATTATCGAATCAGCCTTGTTGACCAGAGAAGAAATCGTAAAGGTTAGTGAATTCTGTTTAGAATCAGGCGTTGATTTTGTGAAAACCTCTACTGGCCTTTTTGAGGGAGCGGATGTTTCAACAGTTTCTTTATTGAAAGATGTTTTGAAAGGGGAAGTAAAGATTAAAGCTTCTGGTGGTATTCGGAATTTTGAACAAGCTGAAGCCATGATCAATGCAGGTGCAAACCGGTTAGGAACTTCTTCTGGTAAACAGATCATAAGTCAAACCTCTGCAAAAACGAGTTGATTGCAGTTTGAATAGTCTTAATTCTAAAATGAGTTGTAGAGCAATCGATGCTTATTTTTTCGATAATTGAGGCAAAAAATTTAAGAATAGCCTTAGCTATTGTTCAATTTTTTAACGAAAAGTAGCGGAAAAAGAAGTATTCGAATTGAATACAAATTATTTTAGAATAAAGACTAATAGATAGTCACTTCAATTTTTTGTTTCTTACCGAAAAAAGAAAATGTCTCAAATCTGGAAAACTCGCCCCACACCCGATCAAATGAATCAATTCAACAAAAACGGGATGGATGGGCATATTGGTATCGAATTCACTGAAGTCGGTGATGATTATTTAATTGCAAAAATGCCAGTGGATCATCGTACCAAACAACCCATGGGAAGATTGCATGGTGGTGCCAATGTCGTTTTAGCAGAAACCCTTGGGAGTGTCGCTTCTGTCTTGTGTCTCGAAGATATGTCCAAACAAACCGTTGTTGGAGTTGAAGTAAATGCGAATCACCTAAGGTCTGCCTCCTCGGGATATGTTCACGGGAAAGTAACGCCTATCAAGTTAGGAAGGCGATTTCAAATTTGGGAAATCAATATTCACGATGATGAAGGACGGCACACATGTGTCAGCCGTATAACAATTGCCGTCATTGATAAAGATTAACGCTTACTTTTGTATGCTTTTGACATTACCCAATAGGTGATAGAATTACCTTTGGAGTCTTATCCGAGAAACTTTGCTTAGTGATGGGTGAATAATAAGTTGTTGTTTTCGGGTAGATTATTTTTTTCTTTATCAAGGCACAAAAATGGAGTTTTACGAGTAAAGTGACATTTTTTGTAACGTAGATAAAGGAAAAAAGAATCAGCAGAAGTTAACAAGTTATTTTTTAACCATCACATAGAACTTTATCTATGTCTGACGCGAGTTTAAGTACAAGGCGGTTTCCGATTCGAATTTTTTTGATGCTCGGTGCATTTGTACTGGTTGGGCAGGCGATGTATATTCAGTTGATAGATGATACTTATGCCAAAAGAGGTTCATCGGCAGGTATCGATAAAATTACAAAATATCCGTCTCGTGGATTGATATATGATCGCAATGAAAAATTG
>CALHBQ010000173.1 GCA_937930815.1 uncultured Saprospiraceae bacterium
ACTTTCTGTGCGAATGATCAAGGTATGGAGATATTGATCTTGAGTCTAAGGCCACAAGCTGTTCTTGATTGTTTTGCTCCTCCAGGGACTTCCCCTGCAATTCCAGGGACTGTTTCTGCGACGGGTTTGGTTCCAGGTGAAGCTTATGGGATTATGCTTGATGGTTACAATGGAGATGAATGTAATTTTATATTGACGGTTTCAGGTGCGGCATATCTTGCTCCACCACCACCTCCAGCAATGATTACTATGACCCCAAATATTGATCTATGCCCAGGTGCAAGAGTCTGTTTTTCGATAGATCCGCAACCTGAGGCAATCACTTATGATTGGTCGATACCCAGCAATGCAAGAGTTTTAAGCGGCGGTGGTCCAGACGATTTAGAAGTTTGTGTGGAGATAACTGGCGGTGGTGGTGGTGTCGTAAGAGTTGCAAGTGTTAATCCTTGCCATGTTGGGATTCCAGCAGTTTTACCGATTATTTCTCAAATAATTCCACCGACTATCAAACCTCCACAGACGGTTTGTTTGAGTCAATTGCCAGTGTTCATTGATGGTTTTTGGTTCGATAGAATTGGAGCCAACAACGCTGTTTATAATACGCCAAGAGGATGTGATAGTACCGTTATTTATACGCTGCTTCCGACCAACCAAAACCCTAATATTATTGATACCACCATTTGTAAAGGTGATTCTGTTTTGATTGGACCTGATTACTACAAAGATATGGCAGTCTATAACCTTGAGTTTACAGATGTGCCCTATAATCAGTCGAATGGATGTGATAGTTTGATTACCCTTTTTATACGCCACCTCAATCCACAAGCTGATATTCAAACACCGCCGAGAATCCCTTGTGATCCAGCGGCTACTATTCAGATTGATGGTAGCAATTCAACCAATGGAACAAATGTCGTTTATGATTGGAGGGCATTTAATGGTGGTACCATCGTCTCCGGTGATGACACCAATATTGTAACAGTAGGTTCTCCTGGAAATTATATTTTAAACGTTACTGAATCCAATGAAAATGGAACTATTTTCTGTTCTGTAGAAGATACGATTTTAGTCATAATAGAGCCACAGGTTTTAGATGCACCAGCATTTGTCAATCCTGATTTATCTGTTTGTCCTAATTCGATGAGTACATATTCCATCAATCCAATTACAGATGCAACTGATTATTTGTGGACTAATTTGAATGGAGATACCATCATGGGTGTCGGAACTTCTATTCCAATTAGTTTTGTCAATACAGGTGGACAGATTTGTGTAGAAGGGGTTGGTGTTTGCGGCAATTCCTTACAAGAATGCATTAATGTTGTAGTAAATGCTACTCCGAATGCGGACTTTATTTTACAAAGTCCTATTTGTAACAACGGAAGTTCGAGCATTCAATATAATGGTTCAGCAAGTGCAACTGCGAATTATACGTGGAATTTCAATGGAGGAACGCCCGCAATGGTAACTGGCCCAGGCCCGCATGCAGTTTCATGGGCGAGTGTAGGTGTTAAAACCATAACGCTTACCGTAGAAGAAAATGGCTGTGTTTCGACTCAAACCACACAAACTGTTCAAGTTGATGAACCACTGGCTGCTCCCGTAATAAATTGCTCGCCTGATTTGTCAAGTGTCACTTTTTCTTGGCCAAATGTTCCAGGGGCAACGAGCTATGATGTTGTAATAAATGGAGGTGCCCCAATCAATCAAGTTGGAAATTCGATAACGGTTCCAGGTTTGAATCCAGGGGATAATGTAACGATAACTGTTACAGTGAATGGAAATTCCGCATGTGGAACGAGTATGGCTTCCAGTAGTTGTATAGTACAAAACTGTCCACCGGTTTCGATTGTGATTGATCCAGTTTCTGATATTTGTCAGGCGATGCCACAGATGATTCAATTGAATGCAACGCCCTCTGGTGGAGTAGGAGGTGGTACTTTTATATGGAGTGGATCTGGTGCAAATCAAGCGGGTCTTTTTAATTCTGATAATGCAAATGTTGGTACAAATGTCATTTCTGTAGAATATAGGGAGGGCAGTTGTGTTTATACCCAATCGACCAATATTGTAGTGAACGCTTCTCCAAATTCACCATTTACAGTTGATTCTCCAATTTGCGAAACAGAAACTTCAACCATCACTTACACTGGTTCAGCATCAGCTACTGCAACCTTTAGTTGGAATTTTGGAACGGGTACGATCGTGAGTGGAACGGGCATTGGCCCATATGAAATCCGTTGGCCAAATGGCAATTATAATGTTACGCTTTCAGTTGTTGAAAATGGATGTACTTCAACCATGACCACTCAACAGGTGGTGATTGATGCACCACTTCCATTGCCTATTATTTCATGTTTAGTAACGACATCAAACTCGGTGACTTTTACTTGGGATGAGGTGCCAGGTGCAACTGGATACACCATCAATGGCCCAGGTGTGGTGGACTTATCAAACCGAACAGTAACAGTCAATGGTCTAACCCAAGGCAGTGTTGTTGCCATCGAAGTTGTTGCTAATGGAAATAGCCAATGTGGTCCAAGTCGAGCATCATTTAGTTGTACCGCATCCAATTGTGTTGCGCTTCCGATTACGATTGATCCAATCGGTCCATTTTGCGATGATGGGAACAACTCACCTGTTCAACTTTCTGCGATAGCGGGAGACAATACAGGTGTGTTTACTTGGAGTGGTCCAGGTGTGACGGGTAACATGTTCAACCCAGATGACCCTTCTATCAATTCAGGAGATATCACCATACGAGTGAGTTATGAAAAAGATAATTGTATTGATACTGAATCCATCTTAGTAAAAATAAATCCACGACCGACTTCTGATTTTACGGTGGATGATCCCATTTGTATTACTGATAATTCGACAATTACTTATACTGGAAATGCCTCAAATGCAACTTTTGATTGGAATTTTGATGGTGGTAATCCTTCAACCGCAAATACGGCTGGTCCACATCAAGTAAGTTGGTCAACAGGCGGAACAAAAACAATTAGTTTAGTTGTCAACGAAGATAATTGTCTTTCAGAACCAACGCGGATTACGGTTGATGTTGATGAAGAATTGACGCCACCAGCAATTACTTGTTCAACTGATCAGAATTCAATTACATTCAATTGGCCGAAAGATAATTCAGTTTTGTTTTATAATGTGAATTTGTTGAGTGGAACTGCTGGTATTTTTGATGGATTAGAAACTTACGAGGTATCCAATTTGATGCCCGGCGATATGGTAGAAATTGAAGTGGTCGCCAATGGTGATACTGAATGTGGAACCGTTTCTTCAACCTTGGAATGTACAGCAAAGGATTGCGATGATTTCATTGTAACCATGCCAGATGTAGCACCCATCTGTTTGTACCCAAATACAGTAGTTTTTAATTTGAATGATAACCCAAATTTCACCGTAACGGACCCAATGGGTGGGGATATTAAAAATGATATTAGTATAGCATGGAGTGATGGGAGTGGTGGAAATACTTACATCTCTTTAGGTGGTCAATTTTCGCCAACAGGCGCAGCAAGCAATGTTGGCTTTGGTTCAATTCCAATTGCTGTTGAAATTGAGTACCCCCGAGGTTCAGGTTGTTTTACAACTTTTACATCTACAATCGATATCAATGAAGTTCCAACCAATGCTTTAGTTTTAGATAGAAAAATATGTGAATTAGAAACCGCAACGGTTCAATTGCAGCTTACAAATATTTTCCCTGGTGCCGATTTTAATTGGGATTTTGGAAGAGCAAATGCAGCTCCTGGCGGAAACAATGAAGGGCCACATACCTTAACATGGACAGATGGTGGATTTTCAGATGAAATCACATTGACTATCACTTCTGCCGAAGGATGTATCTCAGATGAGATGAGAGCGACGATTGAAATTGATGAAGAATTGGAACCAACTGCGGCTAACCTCAGATGTAATTTAAATAACACCAACAATCAAACGATTGAGTTTAATTGGGATGATGTGCCGGGAGTAGATGACTATAGGGTCAATGTTTTAACTGCTGGGTTTATCCCTTCATCCACCATTGCAAATGCGGTGATTTTTGATGGGTTAACCCCCGGAACGACCATTGAAATTGAATTGGTCATGTCCAACTCAAATTCAAATTGTCCACCCGTTTCGACGACTTTAGAATGCTCTGCCGTTGAATGTGAAAACCCAACCATAACATTTGACCCAATTGCAGATGATTGTCTTGACCCGAATGGAACGAGCATTCAATTGGAGGTTCAAATTACTCCGGATCCAAGCAATGGAGCAGGTGTACGAACTTGGTCAGGAGGAACTCATATTTCATCATCTGGAGAATTTACGCCAACTGCTCAAGGAGATTACCCAATTGAATTTCAATTAGAATTTGAAGGCTGTATTTATAGAAATACAACTTCTATTGAAATGTTTGAAACGCCAGTGGTTGACTTCACAGTTGATCCAATTATTTGTGAAACAGATGCAGCAAATATCTCCTTTACAGGAAGTGCACACCCTGACGCTGTGTTTAGTTGGGATTTGGATGGAGGTTCTATATCTGGAAGTGATCGTGACCCAAGAACGGTAAGCTGGACAAATGATTTAGGCAATCAAACAATTTCTTTAAGTATAATAAATAGTGGATGTGAGGGTGGTCCAGTTACTCAAATGGTACAAGTCGATCCAGAAATCGAACCTGTTGTGATTGATTGTGATGCAAATTTAGCATCAACTACGCAAGTTGGTTTTGTTTGGAACAGTGACCCGAATGTAACCGAATATGAAATTTTCATTGACTATCCGATTGGTTTTGGATTCGTCTCGCAAGGCACTCAGACCAATAATGATTTCTTATTTGAAAATGTAAATGTTGGAGATGTTCGAGTTGGGATTCGAGTAGTTACGATTTCAGATTCATCCTGCCCGTCTCAAGAAGGGACGTTTGAATGTGAGGCATCTGATTGTCCTCCGTTGACATTAAACGCACCATCGCTTGGGCCAGTTTGTTTAGGCGAGCCTGCATTCCCAATCAATTCTACTATTAATGGTGGAAACAATACAGGAATCATTCAAATCAGTGGTCCAGGAGTTGTCAATGATATATTTGACTCCAATATTGCTGGCATTGGAACACATACTTTATTGTTCGAATTTTCGGAACAAGGATGTGATTATTCAGAAACGAGAGAAATTGAAGTTGAGCGTTCGCCAATTGTGGAAGCAGGAGATAATCAAATATTGAGTTGTACAGATTCATTGGTTGAGATTGGTTCTATGCAAACAGAAACTGGCTCAAGCTATCGATGGTCGCTCAATGGTGCTACTATAGGAAGTCAAAGAATCATCAATGTAGATCAGGGTGGGAATTACATTTTGCAAGCAACTTCTTCAAATGGTTGTACTGCAACAGACTCTGTATTTGTAGATGCTTCTTTTTCTAACCCAGAATTAATAGCCGAGTTAGATCAAATCACTTGTTTTGGTGAAGCCGATGGCGTGATTCAATTATTAGGATTGACTGGTTCTAACGCGCCGTATGAATATTCCATAAATGGAAGCATGTTTTCGGATAGAGACCGTTTGGAAAGTTTAGGTCCAGGCAATTACACCATTATTGGGCGAGGGGACAATGGATGTTCCGATACTCTGGTTTTTAGTATTGTCGAACCAGATGAGTTGTATGTTGAAATTTTAGTAACAGATGGCGTAAATCCAGTTCCTTTTGGAGATAGTATTCAATTGGAGGCAACAACAAATGCTAATATTTTTGATTTGAGTTCTATCAAC
>CALHBQ010000174.1 GCA_937930815.1 uncultured Saprospiraceae bacterium
AGGTATTCACCAGTGTATAACTCCGATGCTATTTGATTTTATGCTTTACTTCTTTTGCGCTTTCGATTAAAATCCAGGACAAGTTTTCGTTAAATGAAAATCCATTCCGCGAAAGCGAAAAAAAAAGAAAAAAGATTAGGGGATTTCACCAATCAAACTGTCTATGGGTTAGTAATAACATTTAAAATTTCGAAGTAAGGATGAATAGAAACTTTATTTTATCATTCATTTTTGGATTTCTCTTCCTGTTCATGATTCTTGAATCATGCAGTAAGGAAGAATTTATTGACTCAGGAAGAACAGTACTTGACTACGCGTATGAATGCGAAGCAGTTTTAGGACCGCTTCCAAAATTTAGTTGTGCGGACGCCATTGAAGTTCCAAGCACTAAGAATGGAGTTCCTCGCACAAGTGATAGTCAAAGAGCCGAAAATTGTGATCATCCATGGGCTTTTGGCAAACCTTGCCAAACAGGGAATAAAATAGGACGGTATCAAGGGCTAAATCCTGATAGTACCGAAAATCAAGATGTGGTCTTTATCACATTTTGTAGAGACGGGGGATTAGGTGTGATTGGTCATAAAATTTCCACTGGTGAAACTTGTTTTTTTTCAATTGTAGATACTGGAGCCAACCCCAATGACCCTCCAAAACCAGGGGACGAAAATTATAATGAAGCATGGATGACACCAAGTGTGGTTGCTGCTGACAATTGTCAAAATTGCCATATGGCGAGTCCTTTTTTACATACTCCGGCAGTTGATCAGATAAAAAATCCAGGCAATCCATCCGAGCTACTTGTTCCTTTTACGGGGAACAACCCTTATTCGATTATCGGTGCTGAATTTCAACAACCACATACTACCGATATTCAAAATTCTTGTACTTCTTGCCACCGACCGCAGTGCACTCAACATTTTGAAAATTATCCTTTAGATGAATTGGTTATGCCTGCTCCCTTTCAAAATGCTACGGATTTTGACCACAGCACTATATCAAACACTGATAGAGAAGCAATTAGGAATTGGTGCAATTCTTTGGGGTTATAAAAATGCGCCTTTCGGCGAAAGCCATAAAACAGAAAAGCCAATGCAATTAAAAACTGCATTGGCTTTATAAAATTTAAAAATACTTTTAAAAACTATTTTAAGGTCACTGAAAATGAAACTCCAGACTGCAAATCATACCCTTCCGAAAATTCCACAACAATAACGGTACCAGAATCAATTCTCAGATTCAAAGAACTGTTATCACTACTACCCTGTTTTTTGAACCTATAATTTACTCAAAAGAGCTTTTACTTTTTGACAACCATATATTTCGGAACAAAATAATTCAAATAAAGAATCATTCCGGCATAGGTGAAAATTAAAGTAGGAATATTTGAATTGAACCCCAAATCAAACTCTGGAATGCCAAACAGATCTCTAAAAGAAACTGTAGCAACACTTAGCATAAAGACAACACCATAAACGAATAATCCTATGATGGAGGCTTTGTTTTTTGTAGTGCGTTGAATTCCATTTCTGGCTTCTTGGCTGAAGAAATACCATAGCGCAACAATAATAAAAACCGCCTCAATGCCTATTGCCTGATAAACATTTGTAGCATAATTGCCTAATCCGACAGCTTGTGTTTCTGCCCCAAATACATGGTGAGGATGACCAGAAAACATATCTAAAACAAAATGTCCAACTACCAACGCTGCGCCGGCTAAACCAATCTTAGTATTCTTAAATAGAATTTTTCCTATTAAGAAAATGATACCTACCCATATTATTTGTGGAATTAAATCATGGCTATAAAGCATATCAACAGCCATGTTGCTGATTGTTGTATTGAATACATCGGTTGGTTCAGTTCGCTCCAAACCTAAATAATGAAATGTAAACCATAACAAATCTTGCAACTGGGAGGCTATCAAGAAAAACAACAAAGTTCCTTTCGGAAATTTTTGATTAGCGACTAAAGCGGTAGTATAATGTCCTGCGAGCATAGTTAATATTTTGTATTTTTACTTCTAAATTGAAAGCAAAGATATTAATTACTTCTAAATTAGAAGTAAAAACAGTAATAACTTTTAAAATAGAAGTAAAAATGCAGCATAAATTTCGCTCTCTTTGTCCTATTGCCTCAACCTTAGATTTATTAGGCGACAAATGGTCATTGGTGATCGTACGAGATATGTTAATCAGAGAAAAGAAAACCTTCAAGGACTTTTCTTCTTCCGACGAAAAAATTGCTACTGGTATTTTGGCGTCAAGATTAAAGCTATTGGAGTCTTTTGGATTGATAACGAAAAGAAAACTACCCACCAACAAAAAAGAAAACATCTATCTCCTCACAGAAAAAGGCATTGACTTGGCTCCTATAATTATGGAAATCACTTTGTGGGGCGATAAGCATATGAGAGCGTATAACCCTAAACTAATATCTCATAAAGAAGTGAAAGCCGATAAGCTCGGAGCTATAAATTTTGTTCAAAAAAGTTATCGGCAATTTGTAGCTCAAATTGTTGATTAAGTCATAAGTATTTAATTCAAACTCCGATACGTCAATGAACCTATAATAGCTCCCTGAGTTTCGCACCTGTCTTAAAGAGGCATTAATATGAATAGGAAGCGGCTCTAATATGAAATAGTATCAACCGAAATTCTTTGCAAAACATCCCAATAAGAAGTAAAGCCAGCATATGCTGTTTTCACTTCTTCATCAGAAAGATATGCCTCATATTTTATTCGGTTTTCTAAATCGAAATAACGTTGGATTTTATGATGGCTGCGATCTGTTTCATATGCAATTCTAACTAGCCCTGTCTTTATTGGCCTTATACTTAATAAAGTTTCTTTTGGCTTAGCTAATTCTCTATAGATGACCTCATCTTTTTGAGTATCAATGATCTCAAATTCATCAGGGAAGGAATCTTTTTTTGAATAAAGACATAAGAATCTTCCTGTATCGTTTATGTAGCTTCCATGTTTGCGTTCAGGATTTCTTTTCTGATATTTCACATTACCGTCTGGGTCAATAATTATAATTGTTGTTTCAACTCCGATAAAATTCCCATCTAAATGTTCATTTACATGAAAAGAATATAGATCAAAATAAGCCGCAGTGTAACCATTGGATTGGTAAGCATTGTCAACTGTCAACCTATAATTGGTAGGAGCCAATAACCCAGTTGTATCAATGCCCTCTAATTCCTCCTCAGAAGGATACCCAAATACTAATTTCTTGTACTTTCCAGAAGTATAAGGATTCAAATCATCCAAATTTATCTCTTTTATTTTCTCTTTATTTTTGTTGAAATATTGAATTTTATGAACGTACCTTCCACCTTCTCTAATGCGATAATTTAAAATACCAAGATGCATTTCAGTGACAGTAGTATCACCAGATCTACTTCGATATGAATAAGAAAGAGGTCCACTCCTTCTCAATTTCAAATCTCCATAATATTTAAACTTTGCCATTCTCTGAGTTCGTACCCGCTGTTCTTTTTGAGACAAATGCCAGATCGGTATGGAATCATTCAAAATATCCTCCATCGAAATCGCTGGCTTTCGCATAGTATCAATTTCAAAAATGGAATCAGGCTTGGAGATTTCTCGTTGATTGTTTTGACAGCTAAAAAGTGTGAATAGGCAGATTAGAAAAATTGATATTTGGGTGAAAGTTTTCATACGAATTTCATTTTTTACAAAAATGCGTAATTCTTAGAAAGAACCTTATATGTGAGGATTTAATTTTCGATAAAAATATAAATGTTGTCCCCTCTTTGGAAAGCAGCTTCGTTATGTTAGTGTAAATCAATTATTCACTAAAAAATATAAATCATGACAGCTTTAAATCAAACGGTAAGCGCAACAAACTTAATTGAAACGAATACAATTACTCCTGATGTTTTTGATGCTTCTGTAGCTAACGAATTGGTCGGTAGGTATGAAAAGATAACTCCTAATTTAAAAGGAGGTTGGGGAAAAATGAATGCTGGTCAAATGCTCAAACATGTAGCAGACAATGCAGAGATGGAATTTGGAGACATTTATATAAAGAGACGTTTTATCGGAAGAATCATTGGAAGGCTCGTAGTAAATCAAATAGTTAAAGACGATAAACCCAATTCTAAAAATCAACCCACTCACCCAAAAATGGTAATAACAGGAGCGGTAGATTTTGCAAAAGAAAAAGAAAGAGTGCTTCAATTGGTTTCCAGATTAGGTACCGTCGATTCATCTGAATTCGAAAATAGAGTACACCCATTTTTTGGAAAAATGAAAGCTAAAGAATGGAGTATTTGGATTTACAAACATCTTGATCATCACCTAAGACAATTTGGAGTATAAATCTTTCACATTCTTCAAAACAAAAAAAACGCTCCATTTACATTAATGTAAATGGAGCGTTTTAATACTAAAAGAATGTTTTTCCGCTTTCGCGAAAGTGGAAAAGCAAATTGCGATTAGTTCTTAATAAAAGCCGCAGGTCTCGTGTTCACCCTATTGGATTGGTACATCAAAAAGTAGGTGCCATCAATCAAATCACCAATTTGTATTTCCTGAAAATTTTGCCCTGAAGGAATTGGGAAGCTCATCTTTTTAGTTCCAAAAACATCGTAGACGATCAGACTTTCAGAATCAGTTCTTGATAAGTCATCTGGTAATTGAACAAATAATACTTCCTCTGCTGGATTTGGAAAAACAGCTAATTGAGATTTCAAATCAAGGTTTGTGGTTGGAGTCATATCATCTCTAATCACAACGATTTTCTTCAATGCGGAATTGACACAACCATTCGCATCTGTTACCGTCAAGACGACATTGTAATTGCCCGGTTCATTAAAACTGGTGAGTGGGTTTTGTTGCGTGGAGGTTTCTCCATTTCCAAAGTCCCATGACCATGAAGCAGCATTTTCGGAGATGTCCGTGAATAACACATCAAAAGCCTGAGTCAATAAAATGGTATCGGAATCTACTAAGAAATCTACCATGGAAGCCATGCCTCCGCCGACGTCAATTGTGATTTCGGATTTCCCGCAAGGGTGTTGTGCTGAAATGTCCCAATCGAAGAAAAAATTGTAAACATCTGTAGTTGGTCCCATATCAGAAAAGGAGCGTTGGATAGACAACACATTATCAATTTGATATGGAAAGGACACTCCCGAATTGGAAAAAGTCAAGTCTCCTCCTCCAGACAAAACCAGCCAATACCCACTTCCTGGAGGGACGGCAAAGCCTAAATCAATACGTTGCTCGCCTACCTCTGGAAATGAAGCTAATTTGGTAGCTATCGTCCTTCCATCAGAATTAAATAATTTAATAATTCGTCCTCCTGCTGCTGGCACATCGACCATCACTGAATTTATAATCAAAGGTACTTCCACGTCGAAAATCAACCCCGTATTGGCGGCACTTCCGACCATATCAGGTGTTGGATTGGATGATTGACCGACTTTATAATTTGAATAAATATCTACTGAGTAATTGGCGGCCCCAGTAAGAGGAGGCGTTACGAAAGTTGCACCCTCTCCCATCGGTACAGCACTATTATTTTCAAACCAAAAATAGCTTTGATTTGCGTCAAGTGGGTTATTTGCGGAAAGCAAAACAGAAGCGTTCTCGCAAACCGGTGTGCTGAATTCACTTGAAATATCTGCTGCGATTTCCGTTTCATCAAAATAATTAAAAGCCGTTTTGAAAAAATTATTCAACCCTCTTTCATCTGTAATGCCATTGGGATTTTCAAGATGAACCAGTGCTTCGTATTTGCCCGTGGCGCCGCCCGTAAAAGGAATTGTCATCGTTCCAATTTCATCAGGTGCCAAATTGCCCGTCCATTTTACAGTTTGAGAAGCGAATTGATTGGTCGTTTCCGAAAGGGTAATATCCAACTCGGTCAAAGGATTGATTCCTGAATTTTCGAAAGTTACTTCAATGGAAGTTTGCCCTTCGCACAAAACGGTATTGCTCAAACTTGCAGCAACCGCAATCACATCATTATCCGCAGAAACGGGAGGCACAGGCGTATTGCCCAAATCTTTCAAATAGTTGAAAGCTGCAAAGACATCGATCAGCCCCATGCCGTAAGTGTTGTCTTCGCCAACGGGTCCCATATCTGTCGCTGTGAAATATAGTGCTTTTAAAATTTCAGCTTCCACTACCGTAGGATAAGCTTCCTTCAAGAGTAAATAAGCACCAACTGTATGCGGGCAAGCCATTGAAGTGCCTGTGAAGTCTGCATACCCACCATTCAATACACTGGAACGAACCAACGTACCTGGCGCACAAACCTCTGGTTTGATATAAATCGAAGAATCCGAACTCACGCAATTAGAAGGTCCGATGGATGAACTTGGATTGATTTGCATATTTCGTGCGTCCAAATTACCAACAGAAAAAATATGTACTAAATCATTGTTGATAGAAGCTGGAGTACCGATGGTCATAGGTTGATCCCCATCATTCCCTGCTGCAAAAATTAACGCAACATCCAGTGCAATGGCAGCTTGAATCAAAGTTTGTATCTGAATGTCACTGCAAATTGAATCGCTTGCTGGAAGACCCCATGAGTTATTAATTGCATCTGGAATGTCATCTACAGTGGTAAGATCTCCATCAGGATTAAAAGACCATTGAAATGCTACGAGTCCATCACTATTTCCTTGATTACAATCAAAGACAGCTGTATGGATAAATTTTGAATTGAAGGCAGCACCGATTGTATCATTTTGAATTCTATCCAATCCAAGTATCGTCCCCGTAACATGCGAACCATGTGAGCTGCAAGTAAAAGGTTCCTCATCAAATCCATTCCAAACCTGATCGATTGGACTATTGTGATATTTAAAATTTGCACTTAAAGCTGGATGGCTCGACTCGATTCCTGAATCGAAAACAAATACTGTTCGCCCATAACCGGTATAACCCATTTTCCATAGCGGAGGTGCGTTTATAACCTCCAAACCGATTTCATGTCCATTGGGAATCGGTGGACCAACGGATTCACTTTGCTCCACTTCCATTGGTAGCAGTTCCATTGGCTTAGAGATGTAATCAATATTTCCCAACTCCGCAAGTTGTTGAAAAGTAGTTGGCTTTGCTTGAATTTTAATCGCATTGAGCAGCCAAAGTGGCGTTATGCTTTGAGAAGCAACGCCATCCATTTTTTTTAATCTTTCGATAAAATCAGGTTGGGTTTCATTGGCTTTGTCGGTAAGCGCTTTTAAAGTTGCTCTTTGTCTATCTGGAATTGAGACATTCCTTTTTTGAAAATCTAAATTCATGGCTTCTAAGTCCACTTGATCATCCAAAATCAAATAGGCTTCATGATAAGCATCAGGACTTTCGTCAAATTCTGCCAACAAACGGAGGTCTGTTTTTGATTCAATTTGAGCAAACGAAATGGAGGTAAGGAGCAGGCAAAAGCCTACCAATAGAGTGGTTGATTTCATTTTTTAATAGGTTTTTTATTAAAGGTGTTTTTTTTGAACTTTTAAAGGTAAATAAAATTCACTTTTAGCCAAAAGACATTTTCAGATTAAAATAATCGAAATTTTCATGCAAAACATCCGTAAACCACTCATAACCAATATTTTACACCTATTTAAAATTATCGAAATATTTAAATTTTTATACTCAAATCCCTTTTACAAACTCCAAAAACACCTCCTTGTGCCGCTCCAAATTCATATTTGCAGACAAGGCAACCCGAGCAATATAATCCTTATCGCCCTCTTTTGTTGTCCCCTGAGTAGAGGTAGCAGGTATCGTCCAATAGCATCCTTTTAGTTGTCCATAACTCACGCAGTACTTACTTTCCTTCGGGATTTCGGTAATCATTAAGTTGATCAATTTATGATTGAGCGCTCTTTTGTAGGTTTCTTTTTCTTCAGCAGTATTGCCTTTGGTCGGTAGGTCTAACGAAAACACAGAAGGTGTAAATCCTTCTGCAGCTAAGGCTTCTGAAACGAAATTGATTTTCGCAGCAGGTAAATTCTTTTGGATGAAATTGACGAATGCGCGAGTGTTTTTATAGGCGTCATCAATTCTTTGGAGCATCGAAGGTAGTTGCTCAGCCAAAATTTCAACTTGAAGGTCGGTCGCTTCATTATCGCAAAGTTGTAAGTGCAACTCTATCTTATCCATCAACGCTACTGTTTTTTTATTACCGACGCAGTAACCTGCCGTACAGCGCCCACCACTCGGAAATTTCGAGCCACTCGCATACGAAATCGTTCTTACCGAAGAAAGTATTGCGCCATCACCCAAAAAGTGAACATTCGGACAAAAAGTTTGGTCTAAAATGAAAACTGGGTCTATAGCTCTTTCACCCGAAGGCGTTTTGCGTTTGGCACTTAGCGCCTCTTTTAGTTTTATTAAGTCTGGAACTTCAACGCGCGGATTGGTTGGAATCTCAGCGATGATGTACGGGACGGCATCTTCCTGTGCCATTTGGTTTAAAACCAAATCAACACTTTTGACCATATCGTTGTCGCCATCCACAGGCAAATCCACTATTTCTACATTGTCAATACAAGCCGCAACGCGTCTCGCTTGGTCATTTGTACCGCCATAACAATTGGGCGGAACGATGATTTTGATAGCTTTTCCAGGATGGTTCTCAACGGCATCATGAACAAGCCCCATCATAATCGCATACTGAATCGACAATCCACTCGAACCCACGAGCGCCTTGGTAGCAGTTCCAGTTATATCTACAATGGATTTTAAAACTTGCGTTTTATTCGCTTCGATTTCGAATTGTTTTTGCTCAAAAGGAACTTGCGCAACGAGTGCTTTCAAAGCAACCAAACAATTGGCAGGCGTCATGGCAATCGTCTCCCTTCTACGGACATGCTGTATCTCTGAAATGTACTGCTCATTCTCTTTCCCGATTGCCAAAATCACACTTCCAAGTTGAGGGTAATGACTGATAAAAAAGTCAATATTCGAAGAGATTGGCCTCTTTTCTATTTTATATGCTTGCGCAATAAAAATGGTACTTCCTTCAAAATTTGGAATATCATTTACGGACGCTACCTTTTTTAAATCAAATTGATAATTATAAACTGAGTGCAAAATTTCAGCATCAAATGAATGAGGCAACGAATGTGTATAAACGATTTGCGTCTTTTTATTTTCTAACAAATTTTTCCGGAGCACTGCCAAAATAGGCGTCGTCATTGACGAAAAACTGATGACACTTTTTGCAGGTAAACTGTTCTCTTTAGCAATCGCCCATTCCAACAAACAAGAAAGCGGATGCCCCAATCGAATATAATCGAATGCTGTTGGCAATTCACTCAATGCCGCTATTGCCGTATTGTTGTTTTTAAATAAATTTTCAAAATGGTCTAAAAACTCAGTTTTAGCTAATCTTTCATTAAAAATATCAAGTCGATGTGTGGTTAAATTTAACCAATCGGCTGGCATATTTTCTAATACATTCTTTAGGTAGTTCAGCACTTCTATCTTTTTTTATAATTTACTTTTGAATGGGCTTTTATTTGAAGCGGCAATTTACATGAAAAAGGTGGGCAGACCAATAGAATAATACTTACTTCCCCATTTTCAAAACTTTAAATACCTTTCGGAGTTCTTAAAACAAACCCGCATCTCTTTGCAAGCATTAAAAAACATCCTTACCCGTTACGCCCAACTTGGTACTGCTACCAAGTATATGTTTGCTGCACAATTCATGTTGCAAGGGGTGCATGTCGCTTTCTTTTTACTACTCAATTTTTACATGACCAAGGAAGGATTCAAAGATTACGAAATCGTTGAATTATGGGGCTACCGATTTGCAGCTGTGATGATTTTAGCTTTCCCAATCGGACTCTATATCAAAGGACGTAGAATTAAGCCCTTCTTTTGGATTTCGGCGAGCATCGTCCCATTTGCTTCTTTGGGAATGCTTTATGGAATCGGAGAACAATTACCCGTGATAATGTATGGAAGTGCTTTACTTTGGGGCGTAGGATTTGCCTGTATGCAGACCTGTGTACAGCCATTCATTTTACTCAATACAAAAAAGGAATTACACTCCGAGGCGTTTTCGCTTTCGTTTATGTCGTTTAGTTTGATGATATTTTTGGAGGGGATGTTATTCTTTTTACTTAGTTCACAGTTCCCGTTGCTGATTGACGAAAAGACTTTTTTGACCGCCATTTGCTTGATGTCATTTTTGAGTTTATTTTTCGTTTCAAAAATTAATTTAAAGGAGAACTTCTCAGAAAAAATACCACTCGAAAGAATCATTTACGACTATGATTGGAAATTAATTTTCAAAGCCATCATCCCGACTATTTTGATGGCGGTGGGAGCAGGTTTTTCGATTCCAGTTATCAACCTTTTCTTTTTGCATGTGCATGGCGTGGAGTCGTCCGACTTTTCGTTTTTAGGTTCGATGACTTATCTAATGGTAGCTTCTGTGATGCTTTTCATTCCATACATTAGGCGGCGATTTGGGTATCAATTTGCAGTGACGTTTTTCCAGTCGGCGGCAGTGGTTTCGTTATTTATCATGTCGATTACCGAGTATATCAAGGATTGGGAATATGCGCTTGCTATCGCGATATTTTTCTACCTCATTCGCCAACCTTTGATGAATTGTGCCAGTCCAATGGCTTCTGAAGTTATCGTCTATTACGTCGGCAAACGTAATCAAGAAATCATCGCCGCCCTCAATGCTTCTATCTGGAATGGCAGTTGGCTTTTCTCCACTTCTATTTTTGCTTTCTTACGAAAAATGGAATATCGTTATGTTTCTATTTTTCTGATTACGGTGGTTTTGTATGCGATTAGTGTGGTTTGGTATTGGTGGCTGATTAGGGATTATGAGCAGAAGAAGGCTGCTGAAACAATCATGTAGATAAATCAACCTTCGTCATTTTTCAGTCAAAAGCAAACGAAACACTTTCCATTTCATAAACCAATATTACCTTCGCGCCTTTTTTCAAAGCAAACAAACCTAACCATGCGATTTTACACAACCCTTATCATCCTATTTTTAGGATTAAACTTAATCGCCCAAAAACCAATGTTGATTGATACAATTCAAGTGTCAACAGGTCAAATTCC
>CALHBQ010000175.1 GCA_937930815.1 uncultured Saprospiraceae bacterium
AAAATCTTCTGTTCAATTTCTATCTCAGAGGTTGCTTCTTCTTTCTCGTTAGAAGGTTGTGGATCTGGAAGCAATCTTTTAATAAGTCTTAGTTTATGGCTATATTTCGAGGTTGCTTCATCAAAAATGCCGAAGTGATCGATTTTATCAATTCGAACATTTCCGTGAGTGTGAATGATTTGATTACCATTCAAAATTAAACCTACGTGAGATATTTTTCCTTTTCTATTTTCAAAAAATCCTAAATCACCTTCTGCTGATTGGTCACTAAAATCAATTGATTTTCCTAATTCAATTTGCTGATCTGCATTACGAGGAACTTGGAATCCAATAAAACTATAAATCAATTGAATCAACGCTGCTGAATCAATTCCAAAAGGAGAACGCCCACCTTTCATTTCAGGTGAATAAAGAAATTTTCGAGCAATTTTTGAAATCAAATCAATTGAATTACGTTTCAATTCATCAGGTGAAACTGCTTGACCACTATACTCAAAATTTTGGTCATTCAATTTAAATCTTAAGCCATCAAAATTGGGTAATCTGGCACCAATTGGCACTGGAAAATGATGTTTTTTTCCCCGAATTGATTGAGAAACATCCAATGCGAAGGCGAAGTCTTTTTGCAGTTTTTCAAATTGTTCATCTGGAATCAACCGAAGTTGGTTACTTGCAACCCAACCGAAATTATTATCTGCAATTCCACGTACTTTAAACCATCCTTTCCCTTTTTTTGAAACCACCTCTACCAATTCGCCAAAAAGCAATTGCGAAAGCAATTCACTTTGGTGATTAGCCGATGAACGAACTGGAATCACACTTTGAGGACAGATAGCAAATCGCATAGACTGGTGTTAAAAAAAGGTTTGTTTGAAAATATTATTAAAAAAAACGTTCATGATTCTGGCAACAATTGAAAGTCGGCAGATTCTTTGCCTCCAAAATTAAGAGATCATTTTATAATTCAAAGGTATTTCAAATAAAAGAAAACTTCTTCCTTTAAATTAGAAGAATCTGAAGTATTTGGGATTGAAAAAAATCAATTTACCTTTGCTGCCGATTTGAGGCTCATTCACGACTATTTAAAAAATTGAAATGAAAAGATTATTTACAGGTTTATTAATATTTACATTCTGTTCTTTCCTTTCTGCTCAGGATCAGCATTTCACACAACTCTTTTCTGCTCCTTTGACACTGAATCCCGCTCTAACAGGTGCTTACAACGGAACATATCGTTTTTCAAGCATCTACAGAGATCAATGGAGACGGACCCTTGACGATCCATATGTTACGTTTGCCGGAATGTTGGATGTGAGATTTCCAATTGAACTTTATACTGGAAAATACAAAGATGCAGTTGCGATTGGATTAATGTTTTATAACGATAAAGTACCTGGAGTTGATTTTAATACGAATCAAATCGCACTTTCTGGAGCATATCACAAAGCTCTGGATCTAAATAATACCCAATACATCTCAATTGGTTTCCAAGCTGGAATTAATCAGAGAAACATCAATTATGAAGATTTGACCTTCGATGATCAATACAACGGAACGACAGGTTTCTTTAATTCAACGAATGAAGAATTACCTTCCAACAACTTTGCTTTTGATGATTATGCGGTAGGTATCAATTATGCTTTTACACCAAAAAGAAGAACCTCTTTCTACGCAGGTGTTTCAATGCATCATATATTTGAACCTCAAGTGACATTTTTCCCAACCCAAACAGCGATTATGTATGAAGGAAATACGTTATTCGCAAAATACGGTGTTCAATTGAGTGGAAGTATTCCGTTGAGTGATAAGTATTCTATTCAGCCTCGTTTGATAGCAACAGTGCAGGGGCCACACACTCAAGCTGTAACTGGTTCAAATGTTAGAATTGCACTTTCAGAATATGATTATTCAGCGCTACACATTGGTGGATGGGTAAGACCTGTACGCAACTTTGACGATTCTTTTTCACTCGATGCAGCCATCTTGATGGTTGGAGTTGAGTATAGAAATATCCTTTTTGGATTGAGTTATGATGCGACATTAGTGGCGTTGCAAAATTCAAGTCAAGGTCAAGGAGCTTTTGAGTTTTCAGTTTCTTATTCAAGTGACACTCAGAACGAGAGTTTACTTTGTCCTAAATTTTAAACGGATTTACTAAAAAGTATTCTCATAAAAAAGCCACTGCGTTCTGCAGTGGCTTTTTTTTATCTATTTGAATATTTTTTTAAACTGAGGTATTAAAAAGGTGCTGCAAGCCCATCGCGTATTTCGAGTATTTCGTTAACCGAAAAGGGAGAACTTGCCCTATTTTATTGGCTCTTTCAAAAGCATCTTTGTCATATTTCATTTCTAAAATAATCGAAGGAGTCTCGTACCACAGATGTTTTCTAAATTCTTTAACCTCTTCCAAACTTGTCGATAAGCTTTTATTAAAAAGCGGGAAAAAGCGAAGTTTCTCATCCACTGTAATTCGGATTTTATTGTCAGCAGTCACGAAATAGCTTCTTTCATATTGATTCATAATTACGGGGTAAATCTTCGCATCCTTTTTCCGGGAAGCAACTTTCACTTTTTCGGTTAATTCAGAAAGATTTTGAGTAGAGTTTAAATCAATTTTGAAATGTTCTTTTGTTCCTAAATCATTCTTTTTTCCCTTGATTTCTAAAGTCAAATCATTTTCTAAAATCTCCCCATACCAACGGACTCGCAATTTATTACGATTGGCAATTCCATCTCGATTTTCCCTCAATTTCACATAATCAGGATCATCGAAATAAATGTTGTTCACTATCCTATTTTCGAAGGCCTTTTTGAATCCATGCGGCATCATCTTTATGGTCTGTTTCACCACAGATGCCTGCAATTTATCAATCCGATATTTCCGTTCGTATCTCACAAAGTAAAGTTTAGACAGTAAAAGTAAAATAATTTAACTAAGTAGGTTTCTTTTCGTGTTAAATATGTTTACCTTTGCACCCGCATTTTTAGATGCAAATTATTATTTAATCAAAGTTTTATTTTTTAGATGCTAATTATTAATTTAAAAGACGGAGAATCAATCGACAGAGCGTTGAAACGCTATAAAAACAAGCACAGAAGAGTCGGTGTGATCAAACAATTGAGAAATCGCAAGCACTTCACTAAACCATCTGTTACAAGACGTGCAGAGGTATTGAAGGCTAAATATATTCAGGAAAAATACGGCGAGTAGTATTTTTCCTCTTTACGGAACTGAAAATCATTCAGTTTTGTTAAAAACTGTAAATGAACAAATTTGAAGGGCTGGGATTATCCCAGCCAACTGTAAAGGCAGTAGAAGCATTAGGATTCGAGGAACCCACTCTTATACAAGAAAAAGCGATACCGCTTCTTCTTGAAAATAAAAAAGATTTTATTGGCTTAGCTCAAACCGGAACCGGCAAAACTGCTGCTTTCGGTTTACCGCTTATGGACTTGGTGGACACTAGTTCTCCAAACGTTCAGGCATTGATACTTGCTCCAACACGTGAGCTTTGTATGCAAATCTCTAAGCAAATTGAAGCTTTCGCGAAATTTGACAAAAAGTTGAAAACGCTCGCAGTTTATGGCGGCGCAGACATCGTTAGACAAATTAAGACGCTTAAGAAAGGAGTCCACATCATTGCAGCTACGCCAGGTCGATTGAGAGACCTTATCAAAAGAAGAGCTGCAAACTTGGAGGATATCCAATTTATGGTTTTGGATGAAGCAGACGAGATGCTCAATATGGGCTTTCGGGAAGAAATTGACGAAATTCTGGAAGGAACACCTGATTCCAAAAGAGTTTGGTTGTTTTCTGCTACTATGTCTAAAGACGTAAGACGTATCACCAAAAACTACATGACCAACCCTGATGAAATCACCGTTGGTCAAGAAAATGCAGCTAATCTCGACATCACTCATACGTACACTTTGGTTCGTCCAAGAGAACGCTATGAGGTTTTGAAGAGATTCATCTCAGCTGAGCAAAATCTTTATGGAATCGTTTTCTGTAGAACCAGAAGAGATACCGTTGATGTCGCGCGTGACTTATCTTTTGACGGCTTCAAAGCAGAAGCACTCAATGGAGATTTGAGTCAGAATGCTCGTGACCGAGTAATGGACCGATTCAAAAGAAAGAACATTAATATTTTGGTGGCAACGGATGTTGCAGCAAGAGGAATTGATGTAGATGATATTAGTCATGTTTTCCATTACAATATTCCAGAAGATATCAACTTCTATACACACCGAAGTGGAAGAACTGGTCGTGCAGGTAAGAAAGGATTTTCAATCATCCTTGCTCATCCAAAGGACAAGCGAATCTTAAGGGATTTAGAAAGAAGGATTAACGCTCCTATCCAATTTGTCGACGTTCCTTCCCGGACAGCAATTTTCGCTAAGAAACTGAATACGTTGATAGATGATATCAAAAGAGCAAAGCCAGTAAGAGAGGCAGAAGCCCTCATGGATGAGCTCAATGAGAAAACAAGTAATCTTTCTAAGGAGGATTTATTGAGACAAATCGTCTTTTTGACTCTTGAAAAAGAAGAGAAGCTCGTTGAGATCAAGAAGTACAGCGAATCTGATTCTGGTGGCGGTGATAGAGGCGGAAGAGGTCGTAATGGCGGCGGAGGCGGCGGTCGCAATGGCGGAGGCGGTCGTAATTTCAGATCATCTGGTAAGAATCCTTTTCATAAAAAGAAAGCTCGCAAGAAATTTGAGCGAAGCAAAAAGAAGAACAAGAAGAAAGCATTTAGTTAAAAATGCTTTTTAGTTTAAAATAAAAAAAGGCACTCAGTAAAATGAGTGCCTTTGCTTTTCATGGTTACAAGGGGAAAAATTGACTATTGATTATTCAATTCTTCTAAATGTTCCGCACCTTTAATGTCAAGCGCCTTGGCCAATTTAGAAACTTTTTTAAGATTGATATCTCCTTCCATACTTAGCATAACGAATTCAGCTCCCTCTACCAATAAAACCAATTCCTCAGTCTTATCGCCATTAGAACGGACGAAGAAATTTACGTTTTCCCCATCATTGCTTTTAATAGTCATCAACGATTCCAAGTCAGAACTCGTCAATTTAGCAATCGCTTCTTTATAAAATTTAGCAGGAGTTTGTTCAGTAGTTAATATTCTCAAGCCCGATAAATCTTTTAATGCTTCTATTACATCCTTATCAGTAGTATCGTCAACATTCGCTATCATATCCATCATCTTAGGACTGATATAGACTACTGTGAACTTTTCGTCCTCAACGTAATTGCTAAAATGTTTACTCACAGCATCTGTCTGAGCTTGAATCGAAAAGGTTATTGCCAAGGCAAAAAGAACTAATAGATTTTTAATCGATTTCATTTTTATAAAATTTATATTTTTCAGTAAGTATGGGTGATTAATTTATGCCGACTGCTTTATTCGCAGCCTTAATTTTTCTAAACCCTTTTAAGGTTTGCTCCTCCCCTTCTTTCATCTTTCTTGAAACCAATGCTAAAGCAGCTTTTGTTTCTGCTAATGCCGTTTTAGCATCCTTTGGTTCATACTTAGACCAATCAATGGTTGAGGCCGCAGCAGCAGGAGTTGTTCCTCCTGAGTTCGAAGTTGGCAAATCGAGCAACCAAAACCCTCCAATCGCCAGAGCAATCATCGCAGCTGCTCTCCAAACCGCTGGCGTCATGCGACGAACCTTGGTTTCTTCTTTTTTGTTCCTATTAATTGGAATCACTTTTGGCTCATTTAATCGAGCTTCAAGCTTTTTATTGAAATCGGAATTTAGGACTAACTGACTTTCAGAATCATAAAATTCGAATAACGATTTGTATGATTCGTGCCGTTCAGCAATTTTATTACCGAGGAAATATTCCTTTAGCGTCTTTTCATCTTCTAAAGAAGTATTGCCCTCAAAGTAATCTTCCATTAATGAATCAACTAACTTAAATTGAAAATTGGATTCAAATTCGGAACTGAGCTTTGGGATAGCCTCCTGTGTAGTGTATGTGAAATACGGTATATAATTTTTATGCTTTTCAGCAATTTCTTTTCCATTAAAATATTCTTTCAATATCTGCTCGTCCTCAACACTGGTTTCTCCTTCAAAAAAACTAACCATCACATCATCAATAATAATGGATTGAAGGTTTGTATTAAAATTTTCGGAAAGTTTCGCCCCCGCATCTGCCTTGAAAGTATTGAAAATTGGGGTATAAACAGTTAACTCTTTATGAACATCAGAACCTGCGAAGTAGGTGCGCAATTGCTGTTCCTCTTGAATAGAGGATTCTCCTTCGAAGTACTTTTCAACTAAATTTTTAATTAAATTAAATTCCATAAGAGTCTGAGTCTAATAATTTTTTACGAATTGTTTTTCGAGCACGATGCAGATTGACTTTCACCAGCTCCATGCTGATTTCAAGTGCCGCTGCAATTTCTTTGTAACTAAATTGCTCTATGTCTCTTAGTTGGATTACGTTTCGTTGTGCTTCTGGCAATTCCTCAATCCATGCTTTTACATTTGACATGGTTTGATTCAATTCAGCTTGTCGTTGAGCGTCAACACCTGGGTCTTTCCATTCCTGACCTTCAGGCATTTCTTTCAATCGGTTGTGAGCAGCACGTAATTTATCTATTGATAGGTTACGAGTTACCCTCATGCACCAAGCCTCTTTATTTTTTATTTCGTGGAATTGCTCCCTTTGCTTCCAAAGCTTTATAAAAACCTCCTGCACTATATCTTCAGCCTCCATCGGGTTTTTCACATATCGCAATGCGAATCTGTAAAGCTTATCTTTGATAGGGTTAATTGTATCGTTAAACAATTGTAAATCCATATCGCTGTATCGACGTTTTAATTAGAAAAAAAGTTAACTGTCTGTATAAAAATATTTTTATTATTATCTAAACCTTGGGTTTTCTGGGAGCCTTAAAATCAACTTTCGAATAGATTTCTCAACTCAAAATTGACCACTTTTTTGACTCCCTCTCTCTTTATCACCATACTTATTTTTTTTCCGGCTTTTCTTTTCAACCTTTTATTGATTCCTTTCAAAGAAAGAAATCTGTATGGAATATTATTTAAACTCAAAATTTGATCGCCAGGTTTCAGTCCTGCTTCACCTGCTGGAGAATCTCGCATTACACTCTGTATCAAGTACTTACGCAATTTTATACCATTAGCAATGACCGAAATTCCGCTTTTATCAAACTTAAATGGTTTGTAAAGACGTTTATTCGGCTGCAAGTATAATTTATCTCTACGATAATCAATAATAACTTTAAATCTATCCAATATTTGATTTCCAATCAATCCGTTTCTTTTGAATAGATTTATTTCAATAGAATCGTTTTGTTTTACTTGAAAATTCATTGGAATATTTTTCAAATTAATTTGACCAATAGAGATTTCGGGCAATAGACCGAAATAACCCAATAACTCCCCTCCAAGTCCGCTTCCTATATTTCCAGGAACCGCATTCTTTGGAATTTGTATTGCTTCACTTTCGCCAGAATCCAACAGCAAAGTTACCCCAGCCCCAGAATCAATAAGCAAAACAGATTCTTTCATTGGTTCAAAATTTTGAAGTACCAAATCAGACTTTATGAATGGTTTATTGTTTTTAACCATCATTGGAATCGCCTTATGTTTTTTCTTAGGTTTAAAAAACTTGGGGTTGTGAATCGTTAATTTCTTTCTTTTATAATCAATCTCAATTACATACTTCTTTAGAAAATCACCTCCCAGAATGCCTTGGATATTTTGCCCCGTCAATTCTTCAAAAAGAAAATAGTCTTCCTCTAAAACAAGCATTTGCACATTCTCCTCTTCTAAGACTCCAACTCTCAAATTTATATTAGTAACTAAATGAGCAATTAGCTCCCGATTCATATCTGCACCTACAATTTTAAATTTCTTTACATATTGTAATTCTAAAACTTCCGCAACCGCTCTTTTGGTCAGAATGGTATGTTGAGCTCCTGTATCTAAAATAAATTTCAAAGGAAGCTTTTTATCCAAAAAAACATCTACGATGATGAAATTATTGAGGTACTCGAAAGGAACTGAAACTTTCTGTTGAGAAGCGTTAAACGTATTAAAAGACTGCGACCAACCAAAATCAGTAAAAGGAACCAATAAACAAATGAAAAGGACTTTTGAGAAAAGCCTTTGATAAAAATGACTATGTATTAATTCAATCTTCAATTATCAGGTGTATTAAATATAGTACCGATTTTCCAAAAAAGAGTTTATAAAATTAAACGAAAATTCATAACAACTAAATATTTGAAAATAACTAAGAAATCAAATTCACTAATTGCTAAATTTCAAAACCAGTATTTTCCAAGGTACTACTCCTTTCTCTTTGAGAGGAAATTTTTGCTATTAAATTAATAGTTTTTCTGAGTATACTTGCAGTAAATTATGAATCAATACCTTCAAACAAAAACGATTTTCACAAAGCAGATTGACAATAAACCTTCTTTAAACTTAGGGTTGATTGTTGTGATTCCCGCCTATGATGAGCCGTTTTTGTTACTGAGTTTGATGTCGCTAAAAAAGTCTGATTTACCGATTTGCGATATAGAGGTGATTGTGATAATTAATGATTCTGAAAAAACAGACGCAGACATTAAGAAAAGGAATTTTGAAACCTATCATCAAGCGCATGCTTGGGCTTTGAAAAACTCCAAACCTCGTCTGAAATTCCACATTTTATACTTTCCTGACTTGAATTCAAAACATGCTGGAGTCGGCTTTGCCCGTAAGATTGGAATGGATGAAGCTTGCTGGCGATTCGGTAAATTGAAAAACAGAAATGGCATTATTACTTGTTTTGATGCAGATAGTAAGTGCGAGCAGAACTACTTCAAAGCCATTGAAGCCCACTTTAAAAATAACCCAAAATCACCTGCATGCAGCGTCAATTTTGAGCATCCTACGCATGGCGCAGATTTTGAGCCAGAGACTTATGATGCCATTGTTGATTACGAATTACACCTCCGATATTTTGTAGAAGCACAACGCTGGTCAGGTTTTCCCTTTGCCTATCAAACGATTGGTTCTTCAATGGCAGTTCGGGTTCATGACTATCAAAAACAAGGTGGAATGAATCGTCGGCAGGCAGGCGAAGATTTTTATTTTTTACAAAAATTTATTGAACTCGGAAAGTTTACCGAATGCAATGCAACAACGGTCATTCCCTCCCCTCGCCCATCTCATCGTGTTCCTTTTGGTACTGGGAAAGCTGTCAATGATATCGTCAATTCTAATGGAAAATATGAAACTTATGCACCCGAGAGTTTCGTTGATTTAAAGGTCTTTTTTGAAAAAGTAGATGAACTTTTTAAAACAGAAGAAAATGAAATGAATACCTTTTTAGAAGATCTTCCAGAATCAGTTTCTACTTTCCTACAATCGATTCATTTCGAAAAGAAAGTCATTGAAATCAAAAGTAATACAACCAATTTAAAAGCATTTAAAAATCGATTCTTCCGATGGTTTAATGCATTTCAATTGATGAAATTCATGCATTACTCGAGAGATAATTATTACAAAAACATTTCAATTCAAGAAGCCTCAAAATGGCTTTTCGAAACAGTGGATTTAGAAATCCAAAAAGATAATTTGAGCTATTTAAAGACGCTGCGTTTAAAACAAAAAAACTCTTGAACGGGTTAGAGTCCAAGAGTCCAAACATAGTTTAAATGTTTATATGTGATGTACAAAACACCAACAATCTTAAATAGGGTTTAGATTAGGTGTGTACATATATCTTTATAAGATTCCTTAAAAATTAAGCGCGTTTGAGTTGTGGTAAACCTTGTTTTACCAACTCATAACTTCCAAATAATACGCCAACATAGAATAAATCTCCTGCCAATGTATTTAGGAAGAAAGGAAGTCCTGCTGAATATGCAGCAATCAAACCTGCGAATGTATCAGGGTAAACGCCCATGATGTCCATTTGCCATGCTCCAAAATTGGTTACTAAGAAGAAAATCGATGAAGCCAATAAACTTGTACCCATCAAATTTCCGAAAGAGATTTTTTGCAAAGTTTTAGTACCTAATAAGGTAATCGCAATCAAACTCACAAAAACCCAAGGTTGGCTAAACCATTGAAAACCATCGTAATATTGAGCATAAACGACATTGTCTAAAACCAAACTACTGCCCCAAAGCGCAATGAAAGGAATAATGAACGCCCAATATTTTTTCATAAAATAAGCAGCTCCGAAAAGCGCCATACCCGTAATGGGCGTAAAGTTCGGTGGGTGAGGAAGAAACCGACTCAATGCCGCTAATCCAATCATTCCTGCAATAATTCCGAACTGAAGTGTAATCTTTTTATTCATTCTAATATATTATGTATCAAATTGATTGCTGCAAAAATAGTCTATTGATGTCACTTTTTCCAGAAAAAATGAAACGGCTTTTATTCTATTTCTTGAATTCGTTTTTTGACTAACAAAAGTGGTTTTTATCAAAATTTTAATTCAAAAATCTTCTTTCCTAAAGAACTCATTATCAACCATTTAGCCTCACAATCGACTTAACAATATATTTATGAGCTTTAAAATTTGGACTTTGTAAGTATATTCGCATCCCAATTTCGAAAAATGAACTTACTGCTAAATAGAATTACGAAAGCTGCAATTGCTGACCTACCTATGGTCATGGAAACTTTTATGGCCTGCACTGCCGAGCTAAAAAAGCAAGGCATCAATCAATGGAATTATCAATATCCTGAGCCAACCGAAGTTTTAAATGATATTAAAGCTGGTACTGTCTTTCTTATCAAAAATCCGAAACGGGTCGTTGCCAGTATCACTTTGAACACTAAACAGGACATTCAATACAAAAATGTAGATTGGAATCAAAAAGATGCTAAGGTGATGGTGATGCATCGATTAGCTGTTCATCCTGCTTCTCAAGGATTGGGGTTTGCTAAAAAGATGTGTCAATTTGCTGAGGAACATGCCCTAAAAAATGGGTTCAACTCGATCCGTCTTGATGCTTTTAGTGAAAACCCTTCTTCTAATAGTTTGTATCTCTCACTGGGATATGAGATTGCGCCTGGCATCTGTTATTACCATGATGTGAAGAAACCTTTCTTTTGTTATGAGAAGGAATTGACAGGAAAGTCTTCTAAATATTAAGCGACTCAGATAGGACACGGATGGAACGGATCCAAACGGATTTAGACTGATTAAATCCGTTTTTATCTAAAAAATCCGTTAAATCTGTGTCCCATCATTCTACCCAACAACCTTCTTCAAACCAGCAATAAAAGCCTCATTCGCCTCCTGCGTTCCAATCGTAACTCGAACACAACCAGGTGCTCCGAAGCCTTTCACTGGACGGGTCATTATTCCTTCCGTATGCATATTAGACTCAAATTCAAGGTCGTTCATTTCAGGTTTTAGTAAAATAAAATTGGCTTGACTTTTCCAATATTTGATACCGATATTATCTAATTCTGGATATAAATATGCTTTTCCTTTGTTGACTAAAGCAACTGTTCGTTTGATGTGTTCTTCGTCTTTCAAAGCAGCCATTGCCGCTTCCATTGAGAGCGTATTGATGAAAAATGGTCTTCTTCCTTGACTTACATATCGAGCGATTTCTTCCGTAGAATACGCGTATCCAACTCTCAAACCAGCCAATCCGTATGCTTTTGAAAAACTATTCACAGCAATTACTTTTTTGCCTTGTTTGACATATTCGTAACCTCTCACAAAATCAGGAGCGGTCGCATATTGGTAATAAACTTCATCATAAATCACGACCACATGATCCGGTACGCGATTGATAAGTTCATCGATTTGATGTTTTGGAATATGTGTTCCAGTTGGATTGTTCGGGGAGCAAGTCCAGATGATTCGAGTTTTATCAGTCACCGCTGCCATGATTCCATCTACATCCAATTCAAAATTATCTCCTTTCAATGGAATATCTATCGCTTTTGCACCTACTTTTTCTGGAAACATTCGGTATGGCCCAAAACCTGGATTGGAGAAAATGCATTCGAGTCCTTCCCCTAAAATGGTATTGGTAATTAATTGCAGTATCCCTACTCCACTGTTATCTGTAATAAATTGATTGGGCGACAATTCTCCATAATAAAATTCACTCAAGGCATTTCTGAATCTCAAATCCGTATTGTCTGGATATTCGTTGAGACCTCCAACATGTGTTTTGATGGCTGCCATCGCCAATGGCGAAGAACCCAACATATTCTCATTAGAGGAAAGTTTATAAATCGGTTTTTCAGAAACGATTTCGCTTCTTGATTTTCCACCTTTATATTCTGGACCTTTTGGAGTGAGGTATTCTTTGAAAATGGAGATTTTATCTTTTATCATTTGATGGAAACTATTTTGCGTTCAATTACGCTTTAAAAATATACATTATTTGCCTTTCTTATTAAGAAACAAAAACTAAATTTGCATTCTACTATAAAGGCCCGGTAGTTCAACTGGATAGAATTTCGGACCTGCCCGACAAGCGGAGCAGGCGGGTTTCGGCTCCGAAGACAAATTTAGAAATATGATTTACGTTTATGTACTTTATAGCTCGACATTTGATAGAATTTATATTGGAATGACAAATAATCTTGAAAGAAGATTAAATGAGCATAACAAAGGTCAAAATAAATCAACTAAAGCTTATACACCCTGGAGTCATATTCATACCGAAGAATTTGAAAACAGGCAATTAGCAAGAAAAAGAGAAATATATTTTAAATCATTCAGAGGCCGAAAACTTATTAGAAACGTTTTTGTCCCTGAATTCAAGGCCCGGTAGTTCAACTGGATAGAATTTCGGATTTCGGCTCCGAAGGTTGCAGGTTCGAACCCTGCCCGGGTCACTAAGCTCACCTCTTTTGGTGGGCTTTTTTTTGATATCTTTCAAAAGAATTAATTCAACTGGATAGAATTTCGGACCTGCCCGACAAGCGGAGCAGGCGGGTTTCGGCTCCGAAGGTTGCAGGTTCGAACCCCTGCCCGATACCGGTCAGGCGGGCTGCCCGGGTCACTTAAAAAGTCTCTTCATTTTATGAAGAGGCTTTTTTTGCTCTCAGCCACCAGTAAGGGCAATTCATGAATTGCCCTTACTGGTAGAGGAGCAATCTTTGTGCGTTTTCTTTTTTGTCTGAATCAGGATTTGCACCCTGAGCGAAGCCGAAGGGTACATAAGCGAAGATTTATTTTCCACTTTTGTTGACTTCGGCTTCGCTCAGCCAACGCATTTTTGGATTGATCTAAACTTCGAGTAAGTATTAAATTTTCACCAAAAAAAAATCAGCGAAAATCCGCGTTCATCCGCGTCATCCGCGTTTCTCTAAATCGCTCTCGAAAGCATTAAAACCGCGTAGGCTCAGCTTCCTTCACCAAATTATAAATAGCCTCAAAAATATCTTCTGCATTAGGTTTTCCAAAATAATCACCATCCGATCCATACGGCGGACGATGCTCTTTTGCACTGATAGTCAATGGTTTAGAATCGAGATAACGGTAACCGCCTTGCTCTTCCAATACTTTTTGCATCATAAAAGCAGAACCACCTCCAGGTACATCTTCATCCAAAAAGACAATTCGATTGGTCTTTTTTAAGGACTCTACAATCTGATTTTCTAAATCAAAAGGAAGTAAAGTTTGGATATCAATCAACTCCACAGAAATGCCATAATCTGAAAGCATCTCAATAGATTTTTGAGCTATTCTTATACAAGAGCCATAAGTTACGACTGTCACATCCGTTCCTTCTTGAAGCGTTTCAACCATTCCCAAAGGAACAGTGAATTCGCCAATATTATTAGGTTGTTTTTCGCGTAAGCGGTAACCGTTTAGACACTCAACGACAATCGCTGGGTCATCACTTTGAAGCAACGTATTGTACATGCCAGCTGCTTGCGTCATATTTCTTGGAACGCAGATATACATTCCACGAAGCGAACCCAACATCATTCCCATCGGCGAACCTGCATGCCAGATTCCTTCTAATCTATGACCACGTGTACGGATAATCGCTGGTGCTTGTTGAATGCCGTTTGACCTCCATCGAAGTGTTGCCAAATCATCGGTCAATGGCTCTAATCCATAAATCAAATAATCTAAATATTGAATCTCTGCCAATGGTCTCAAACCTCTCATGGCCATTCCAATGGCCTGTCCCATAATCGTCCATTCACGGATTCCAGTATCGAAAACTCGTTTGATACCGTACTTCTTTTGCATGCCCATGAATCCTTGATTCACATCACCGATATCACCAACATCTTCTCCAAATGCATGGAAAGAAGGGAAATTTTCTAAGATGTAATCGAAGTTTTTATTTAAAACTTGAAAACCTGTAACCATCGGTGAGTCATCAGAATATTGAGCTGGAACGATTGGAATTTTCAGCGCAGATTTATCTGAATTACTGTATAAATTGCTTGCGTAAGTCTCACTTCCTTCGGCCATTCGCTCATCAATCCAAGTTTTTAAATTTTGGACTGATTCCAAATCGAATTTCATTAATTTGAAATATAAACGACGTGCATGCTCAATAACTTCCGCCAAGGTTGGCGTTATCATTTTATCAAAATACGCGATTAACTTTACAATTTCAGGTTCATTTGCCAACTCGGCTGAGAGCTGAGTTAATACTGATTTCAAAACGCCGTATCGCTCATCTATCGTTGCCGTGTAATTATCCCACGCCTCTTTTTTGTCAGCACGAGCTTTCTTGACTGCGACCGCTTTGATCTCTTCTAATTCTTTTTTGGTAGCAATTTTTTGCTTGACAATCCATTGCTCAAATTTCAAGATGCCATCAAAATCCTTTTCCCATTGTAATCGTTCAGCATCTTTATATCGTTCATGCGAACCAGAAGTCGAGTGCCCTTGCGGCTGCGTAACTTCTTCTACGTGAATCAAACAAGGCGTGTGTTCTTTTCTGGTTTTTGAAATAGCCATTTTGTAAGCCTCCCTCAATCCCATGTAATCCCAAGCCTTAACTTTATAAATGTCGATTCCGTTTGTTCCTTTTTCGATTCTAAAACCATCGAGTAAGGTTGAAATACTTCCTTTTGCTGTTTGAAATTCTTTTGGAACCGAAATTCCATACCCATCATCCCACACACAAACCACTAATGGAACTTGCTGAACAGCTGCGGCATTCATGGTTTCCCAAAAGACACCCTCTGAAGTACTCGCATCTCCGATAGTTGCGATGACGACCTCATTTCCAGTATTTGAAAATTTACTTCCTTTGGCCAATTTTGGATTATTTCTATAAACTTTAGAAGCCAAAGCCAATCCTAAACCACGTGCCATTTGGCCACCTGTCGAGGAAATATCCGAACTTACATTGTATTGATTGGTGTGATTGACCCATTCGCCGTTTTCGTCAATTGACTTGGTGGCAAAGTGGGCATTCATTTGACGACCGCCTGAAAAT
Organism: uncultured Saprospiraceae bacterium; assembly: GCA_937930815.1. Lineage (GTDB taxonomy): Bacteria > Bacteroidota > Bacteroidia > Chitinophagales > Saprospiraceae > JAGQWW01. The sequence continues at coordinate 15,441 of CALHBQ010000175.1, forward strand.
GGGTCGTTTTTAGCATCTGCATAAAGTTGCGCGAAAAAGTCTTGAATGCTCGAAATTCCGAGCGCAAACATCAACGTTTGATCTCTGTAATAA
>CALHBQ010000176.1 GCA_937930815.1 uncultured Saprospiraceae bacterium
AACCTAACGATTTATTATTCAAAATCTCAAGGTTTGGTCGGCTTCGAAACGGATACCGAAACATGGAATTTGAAATAAAATATTAATCTCGAGGCAGAAACCACCTATCTGCCTGTCGCTGATTTATCTGCTTTTGGCTGACGAGACATGGAAACCAAATCTTACTTAGTGCCAAAAGTTTGTGTCTGGAGACACACAAATAGAGCGGCCCAGTCTGGAGACAGGGACGAGCGGATTTTATAAAAAAAAAATACAAGTTTTAAATGCAAATATTAAAAACCCATTATCATCCAAGTATTAGTGATTTAGAAAGTAAATCTGTTTTTACGAGGTTTGCGACGAGGAGCATTGCAATGGATGGCAATGAGATTTTACTCATGTTTACTGCCAGATATGAAGATTACAGTTTGCCTGGTGGCGGAATAGATTTGGGTGAAGACAAAGTCGAGGGAATGATACGCGAATTGCAAGAAGAAACTGGTGCCCAAGACATTATAAACATAAAACCCTTTGGAGTTTACGAAGAATATCGACCATGGTATAAACCTGATTTTGACATTCAGCATATGATTTCCTATTGCTACACCTGCGATATCAACAAAGAATTGGGTAAAGCAAATTTGGAATCTTACGAAATTAAAAACGGCATGCAAGCCAAATGGATTAATATCCACGACGCCATAAAACATAATGAAAAAATCATAGCGACAAGTGACAAAAAAGGCATGTCAATCGAACGAGAAACGTTTTTGTTAAAGCTTATTGTTGAGAGATTTTTATCGAACTGACACTATTGAATTCGAATAGTTTTGATGAAATGGAACTAACCGACATTTTTGGTCAACCTCAGATAGCACAACTCCTTTTTTAAATATTTAGTTTTAAACTTTAACGAAATTGCTAAATTTAAAAAACTAAAGAATGAAAAGGATTATCCTCTTGCTCGCTTTTACAACCACTCAGTTATTTTCTTACGGTCAGTGGTTTTATAATGATTTTGAATCAAGTGAAGGAATTGAAGTTGTAATCGGGACTGCTGCTACAGATTCCCTTTGGCAAATCGGTGTTCCTCAAAAAACGATTTTCGATAAGGCCTATTCTGAACCAAATGCGCTGATGACTGGCTTAGTCACTAATTATCCACCCAATATAACTTCTACCTTTGTTGTTGATATTGATAATCAATTAATGTGGGCCTTTCCATATATTCAGATTGAGTGGCAACAAAAATTTGATGTAGAAATAGGAGTTGATGGAGGTATTGTCGAAGCATCTTATGATGACGGAGTGACTTGGCAAAACGTTTTAAGTGATCCTGATTATCGTCCATTTGTTGTTGGGAATTTTCAAATTGACTCTTTGTTCAATGGTGAAATAGGATTTACAGGGGTCTCAGATTGGTCATTTGTTGGCCTGTGTTGGGGCACACCTGTAGGTACACAACCCAATGATATTTTAGGGATAAAATTGCGCTTTACTTTTGTTTCAGATTCGAATAACACCAATCAAGAAGGATGGATGATAGATGAATTTGCAACCCAAGGTAATGTGATTGGAGCTAATACAGATAACAATAATCGTTTGGAAATCGAGGTTTATCCAAATCCCACTGATGGAAAATTGACCGTGAAATTACCAGAAACAAATTATGAAAATTTTGTTTTAGAAATTTCTAATAATACTGGACAAACGGTTTTTAGAGAAAATATCAGAAATAGAGGACTTCAAAATCATCAAGTTTCGTTTGAAAATTTTTCTAAAGGAGTGTACTTTATTCGTCTGAGAATTGGTGATAAAGTCTATCAGCAGAGGATAGTCAAAATTTGATATTTTGAAATTGATGAGGCTGTCTTATAAGTTTGGATATGTTCGATTTTCAAAATCGAGCATATCTTTAAGTTGTTGATTAGGAATGACATTATAAATGTGACGGATTTTGAAAATCTCCCACATTAGGCCTTTTGAGACAACCTCATCCAATTTTTTTAAATGCTGATAATCAGTAAGTTATAAGCTTTTATTGAATCACTACTCGCTTCACTCCTACGCCTTCCGAAGTTTTTATTTTAAAAATGTAAAGACCTGCTCCATACTTTTTTAAAGAAAAAGAGGAGTCATTTTTTTGCTCAATTAGTCGTCCTGTAAGATCATAGATTTCCACATTTTCAATTTTTAAATCAGTTTCAATTAATACCTGATTGTCAGACGGATTTGGTAGTACTTTTATTTTTGAATCGAGGTATTGATTTTGATTTCCGACCAAACTGAAATTGCAAGTGATAGAAAGCGCATCCGGAAATTCGCAACTACCAATTGGTTGTACGGTAAATTGTAGCAAAGAATCTGAACTCAATTGTTCGACAATAAATTGATTTGTCGGAACAGTATCAAGCAAACCATTTATATTGATGGCGTACCGGTCTGCAAGAGATAGTTGAGTCCAATTAAAATATATTTTGTCACCTACTTGAGTGCATACCACTTTGTCAAAAGCTTCAACTTTTGGTACTAAAATGACCATACTATCACACAAAGGCTCAGGCCGATTGACTATAATAACGCTCGACGCTATATCATAACAGCTATCTCCAATTTGGACACATAAATCCTCTGGACAAATAGGATCGTCAAAGATACCAGTAGATGGTTTTGAAATATTAATTTTTCGTGATAGCGTACTATCACAACCATTGATATCTGATTTTACGATATAGTTGATTCCTTCTTGTTCATATATTTCTCCATCTATTTCAATAGGAAAATTTTCTTCGCAAACCGTAACAGTTGGTAAAAAAGTGAACGGTACTCGTGGATATATTGGAAATTGAAAGACGTTTGGACTACAACCATCGAGAGGACGGACACCAATTTCTATGGCACCGTCGGCAGAGTAGGCTACCTGTCCACAAAGGGTCAGTTGGGAGGTATCTCCTCCACTTTGTATTGTAAAATCATCTGATGTAAACCAAACGAATGCTTCTTGTGGATTGTTTGGCTGAAAATCAAAACACACCTCGGAACCTTCACAAAAAGTGGTTCCTGAAAGTGAAGTGATATTACCAATTAAATCATTTGAATTATTTACATCGAAGGTTCTAATTGTGGGCTGACTTTGATTACATGGACTACTTGGGGTAACACTGATTGTGTTTTTACCGATTGAATCGAATCGGACGCAAATTTCATCATCAAAAGGTCGTCCACCAGAAATTATAGTTGTATTTTTTGGAGGAACCCAATCGTAATTTGTAACGGCGTCGTCGGGTTCAACACTGAAACAAACTTCTTCGTTGAGACAATAGACATCGTTTTCAACTGAGGCATATATTTTTGAAATGGGATTAATTTTTTTGGCGATTCTGGGGTATTGCATTTCTAAATAGATATTGCAATTCATTAAAGTTACAGCATCTATTAAAAAATGGATTTTTTGAAAAGGTGCTAATCCACTATATCGAAAAGAAGAATCTATAACGTCACAAGTTATTAAATTCAAATTTTCGTCATACAATCCAATCTCGAATTCGGGTTTATAATCTACATCAATACTATCATAACAAAGGTTTAATCCCGTACCAAGATCTAAACCAATATTTTGGGGAAAGGAAAAGCTACTGCTCCATCATTGTTAGCAAAATAAGTGAACCAAGCACTTCTGTCAACAGTACCGCAAGGGAAATCATAGGCTATTGAGTCAGGAGTAAATTCATCGGTGTTATAATATATTATGTCTGTTCTATTAGAAGTAATTCTACCACCTGGTACAATGATTTCAAGGTCATAATTACATGGAATGCATCCGGTCGGATGGTCGCTTATCATTCCATTCGTGCAAATATTTTGACCAATTAGATTAAAAGCCAACAATAAGGTTGGAAAGAAAAGTAAAACTCTCATGGGATTTCGGTTTTTAGTTTAGAAAAAATAAGATTGAGTATTCTTTCAGTGTTTCATTTTCTGTTACCAAATATACGACTTTTTTAAATAAAAAATGGCCACCTGAGAAGGCGGCCACTTAGTCTAAGAGTTGATTAAAATCGGTGTTTCTATTTTCTCAAATGGTTTGAAAAAAGTTGAAGGTTGAAAGTTTATAGAGTAATTTATACAACTTTTAACATCAAACTTTCAATTTTGTTTAATACATTTTGTTGACGATGAATTTTTTACCCACAGGTCTATTTCCTTCGGAGAAAACCCAAATGGTATAAATACCATTTTTGAGTTTGGATAAATCAATCGTATGAAAGGGTTGGTCATTATCCAAAATTTCGGCAACATTTATTCTTCGACCCAATTGATCGCTTAATTGAATTTCGATATTTATATTTTGAAAATCCTTCAGCGAAACGTGAACAACTTCCTGTGCTGGATTAGGAAACAACCCAAAGGATTCGATATCGTCAATATGTACTTTCTTGATTTCAGAATATTCCACAGACCCATCGAGGTACGTTAACTTTACTCTATAATAATTCAATCCATCATGTGGATTTAAATCTGTTGCAGAGTAGAATTTTGCAGTTGATGCTTTTGCGGAATTGACCTTTTTAATATCATAAAAATGAACCCCATCAGCTGATTTCTCAATTTGAAAATATGCGTTTTCTTCCCCCGTATTATTGGTCCAAGATAAGTCCACTCGATGTAAGTGACGTTCGACATCAAAAGCTAAAAATTTACTTTGGTTTCCTAATCTGAATTTTTCAAATACTTCACATCGTTTATCTGCCCATCCATTCCAAAGTTGAATCTGGATGAAATAAATACCATCTTCCCCAAGGTTGACGGTTTCTGTTTCCCTACAATCGCCTCTATCGTAGTGACAGTTAAAAATTTCAGAAAGATTATTGTCATAAACGGAGATGTTACTATGCGTACCGATGATATTTCTAATAGTTAAAACTCTATTAGAAACCGACCAAACTATCGGACAACCTGTCTGTGGAATTTCAGTTCCTCTACAGCTACAATCTGATTGTAAAACGTCATTCACTGTGTTTGCATCGCCATCATCACAGACGCTTCCTACTTTTCCAATTG
>CALHBQ010000177.1 GCA_937930815.1 uncultured Saprospiraceae bacterium
CGACCAATATGCCCGAGGGGATGAAAATGCCCTTTCGGAAAAAGAATTGGAGGGTTTGAATGCATTTATTGATGCAGGTTGTAATAATTGTCACTCTGGTCCGATGTTCTCCGATTTTGAATTGCACGTAATTAGTGTTCCGGAAAATAACAAATTAACCGAGGCCGATGATGGAGCTGGTGACCATAAATTCAGAACAGGAAGTTTGAGAAGTTTATCGAACACTGGCCCTTATATGCACAACGGTCGATTTGAAACATTGGAAGATGCCATCGAATTTTACGATGATGTGGAAGGCCGAGATAGTCAAAACCCAAACGTTCGAGACGAAGATTTGGATGATAAAATCGACGACCTCAATTTACCAGAAAGAAATATAGATGAGATTGCAGCTTTCCTGAGAAGTTTGACAGATCCTGATTTTGATAAAACGATTTTGACAAGCGTACCGAGTGGATTGAATCCAGGAGGGAAGATTGATGAATGATTTATAATTCTGAATCTACTCTCAAAGTGGAGTCAACGATGCGTTCCCTGAGCGAAGCCACGGATGCGTTCCCTGAGCGAAGCCACAGATGCGTTCCCTGAGCGAAGCCGAAGGGAACAAACATGAAAATCGATCTCCGCTCTTGTTCCCTTCGGCTTCGCTCAGGGAACGGCCTTATTGAAAGCATGTTTGGCTTTCCAAAAAAGGAATTTACCTTTGCTCTACATCAACAAAACACGCAGTATGCGATTTAGTATTTTCCTTTTTTCAATCATCATTATGTCCACTTCTTGCGCTCAATTACCGTATCATTCGATTCCTGATTACCCAGAAGATTACTCCGCTGGGAATGTTATTTCGAGAATGATAGATGGATTAGGGTATCGTTATTATTGGGCGACAGATAGCCTTACGGTAAAAGACCTTCAATACAAACCTTCTCCTGAAGGAAGAGATACGGAGCACAACTTGGAGCATATTTATGGACTCTCTGAAGTGATTTTGAATGCAGCTAAAAACGAACCTAATATTCGTCCTTCTGACTATGAGCACATGACTTATGAAGATTTTAGAAAAGGAACTTTAAAAAATCTAAAAAAGGCAAGTGAATTGATGCTTGGCAAAAGTGAAGCAGAAGTCGCTAACTTAAAAGTCAAATTTAAACGAGAGGAGAAGCTATCAGAATTTCCCTTTTGGCATATGTTCAATGGGCCGATTGCGGATGCGCTTTGGCATACAGGGCAGGTGGTTTCTTATCGGCGATCGGCGGGGAATCCAATCAATTCGAAAGTGAATGTTTTTATGGGGCACACGAAACATTAATTCAGCAATATTGGCAGAAATGAACTTGAACGATGAGAAAAATTGAATTTGAAGAAGTCTTTGAAATTGTCTGCCGATGCTATGTTTTTGTATTCCTCAATATTTATGGATTTGGAAAAATATTAGGCGGACAGTTTTATAGAAAAGGAAATCTATCAGCTGAAATCGCCGAAATTACATTGGGAGAAGCAAGTGCTTATGACTTGGCTTGGACTTTTATGGGCTATTCTTTTTGGTATATTTTCTTTGTTGGCGTCTCTCAAATCATCGGAAGTTGGCTTTTGTTATGGGATAGAACCAAACTTTTAGGTGTGGTGATTTTGTTTCCAATCATGGTGAATATCATCGTTTTCGATATCATTTTTTTGGATACAAAAGGTGCCTTGGTCAATGCAACGCTTTATTTTTTCATGCTGATTTATATTCTATATTATAATCGAGCAGCAGTTTTGGGTGCGCTTGATTTATTTTCAAAAACAGTAAAAAATAAGGTTCGCATTAAAGAGCCGAAAAAGGTGTTTTTAGTATTAATTACCATGGCTGTTATTTTTGGAATAGATCAGTTTTTTGTGACTTTGGTAGGGAGTTGGTTTCAATAGGTTTAGCTTTGATACATTTGTAACAAAAAACAGATCATGCTCGCCAAACGATTAAAAGAATCATTTGATAAATACTTTGAAGCGCCACTTCCTGTCTGGGAGCACTTCGCTTCTCTTTGTGAGGTGGTGAATTTCAAAAAGAACGAAATCATCAAAGATGCCAACTCAATTGAAAAAAACGGCTACTTCATTTTGTCTGGTAGCGGAGGCGTTTTTATTTGGAAAGAAAACAATTACGTCTGTTTGGATTTGATGTATGAAGAAGATTTTTTCGCCGACTATATGTCGTTGATAAATGGCCAACGTTCGCCCATCGAAACAATGGCTTTGGAGGATTCTGAAATGCTCAAAATCCCAAAAGCAAATATTGAGCAACTCAAACAAACCCCGATGGGGCAGTTGATTTTCTTAATTTCGGCAGAGAGTTCTTATGTTGAAAAACAGGAGCAACAAATAGCCCTTTTGTTAAAAACGGCCGAACAACGATATAAAGATTTACTCCTCAAACAACCCCAACTCATTCAGCGAACGCCTCAAAAACACATTGCATCTTACCTCGGTATCACCACTCAAAGTCTTAGTCGCATTCGAAAAAAGATATCGGAGCAGTAATTAGTTACCATAGGGTAACTTTTCTATCTCTATTTGATTGGAACTTTGTGGAAACAAAATTCTAATAATTATGAGATTCATTTCACTATTGATTTTTCTATTTCAATTCACTTTTCTTTTTGGTCAAACACCTCAAAAAGGGGACTTTATGGTTGGAGCCGCAATTGGTTTCTCAACATTAAATTTGGATAGCGAAAACTATCAATCAGGAAACAAAACAGGTCTAAGTTTTCCCAATATCAAAATTGGAAAAATGATTTCTGATAAAACGGCTTTGCTCATTTATCTACCGGGAACGGTTTATGATTTTGAAAATGCAGAACGTGATCGACAAAGAGGTTTTGAGGCAGTTTTACTTTCTGCTCAATATTGGATTCAAAATCGAGCTTGGGTAATGGGTGGCATTGGTTTGGGCTTGGATGCCCCTGCTTTTTACGATATCAAAACGGCAGAGGAACGCAATTTTAATATCGGCTATGCAGCAGCTGCGGCAGTGGGATTCGATGTTTTAAAGTTTAATAAATCGGTGATTGATATCCAAGGTCGGGTGCATTATGGTTCGATTGACGTGGAGGAGGAGCGGTTAAAAGGTACAGCTTTTAGTATTTTGGTGGGGTATAATTATGGTTTTTAATAGTCAAATTATCTAAACAATTTAGAGGTTATGGTGTCTCAGTTTGTAGCTTTGCAAACGCAAAAAATAAACAATGAGTCAAGTCAAACCATATAAGGATACCGAAGCTGGAAAAAAGGAGCAAGTCACTGAAATGTTCGACAATATTTCGGGCAATTATGATGCGCTCAATCGAGTGATAACTTTCGGAATGGACATCAGCTGGCGCAAGAATGTTTTTAAAATTGTAAAAAAACAGCTTCCAGAATCCATTTTGGATATTGCAACCGGCACAGGTGATATGGCGATTCTATACGCTGAAACAGATGCTAAGAAAATCGTTGGTTTAGACATTTCTTCTGGTATGTTGGAGGTCGCAAAAACCAAAACAAAGAAGAAAAACCTCGAAGAAGTCATTGAATACAAATTGGGCGATGCAGAGCATTTGCCATTCGAAGATGGAAGTTTTGATGTAGTGACTGTAACGTATGGAATCCGAAATTTCGAAGATTTAGAAAAAGGACTTTTAGAGATTTTGCGTGTCTTGACACCCAATGGAATGTTGGTTGTTTTAGAAACTTCAATTCCTGAAAATTTCATTTTGCGTCAAGGATATATGGTGCATACCAAGTATATGTTACCACTTATTGGCAAGTTGTTTTCGACAGATAAAAAAGCATATGCATACCTTTCTGAATCTGCTCGAGATTTTCCTTACGGTAAA
>CALHBQ010000178.1 GCA_937930815.1 uncultured Saprospiraceae bacterium
GTATGATAGATTTGTTGACCATTCTGATCTATTGATTCAAAAGCGACTTTTTCATATCCCATTTTAGTACAAAAAAGGTCAAATGCTTGCTCATTGGTACGTGGACTTATGCATGCATAAGCGATTTTGTTGTATCGGTCCAAAACCATACTTCCTGTACCTTCCAAAAATGAGTTTTGATTTTCAAGGTATTCAAAGTGGATGTGTTCATTGACTTGAAATTTTTCATTTAAGGTTTCAACTATGTCATTTCTTCTTTCTAAACGACGCGTTTTGGATAGCATCGGGTAAGTTACAATTCTCCCATCTTGATGGAAGGATATCCAATTATTGGGAAAAACACTATCAGTGGTGATAACTTTTGGTCGGTCTTTAAATACAGTAACGCCTACCCCTGCCTTTTTTAGCTTTTTCACAAAATCATCAAATTCCTTTTGTGCAAGTACGCTAATTTCTTTAGGAGCTAAATCGGTTTCTTTACTTTGAAAGGCATTGCTTTCTGCAGTTTCTGGATTATACCCAAAATTTGATGGTCGAACCATTAAAATTTGGTCAGTTAAATGCTTTCTATTCATATATATGATAATTTTTCACAAATATAACTGACTAAAAAGTATTCTTCTTTCCTTATTGGTTTATTTTGATTCATAAACCAACATTTTATGATTCTCTCTTTTATATTTGTAAGACTATGATTCTAAAACGCAATCATTCAAATCATTCCTCAAAATATTTTTCTATGAAATTTACCCAATTTGTTGTTATCCTTTTCTTTGTTCTTTTTCAAGTTTCGCTTTTGAATGCCCAAGGGTCAAAAGCTAATAAAAACCTTTCCCAAACAACTGAAAATCAATGGATTAAAAACATTGAGCATGATGATGATTTGAAAAATTACTTCGCAAACAACCTTTCCACTTTTGGATTAGCATCCGAAAAGGATATGCAATTTGTAAAATCATTTTCTACCAAAAATGGATGGAATCATCATCGTTTCCAACAATATTACAAAGGATTGGAAGTCGTGCATGGCGTTTACATTTTACACGAAAAAAATGGCCTTCTAAAAAAAGGAAATGGAAATATTTTCTCAAACATCAACCTTTCTATCAAACCTACCCTTTCAAAAAAAGAAATCGTAACCCGAGCCGAAAGCCATGCCTTGAATCAAGTGCTGAATAAAAATGACGGGCAAATTCCAGACGGTTTTTCTCAAAATACTTTACACACAGAGGAAGTAGAATTGGTAATTGCTGATAAAAAATTTCCAAATAAATCTGGAAATTACGGACTCGCCTACCGACTTGTCGTTGGGTATGATGCTTTACCTCCTCAACATGATGAATATTTGATTGATGCTCAAAATGGAAACATTATTTCTATCATTCCGCAAGTTTGTGAAATCAACGTAGATGGCGTGGCCAATACCAAATATTACGGTGAACAAACCATTACAGTCGATTCTATTTCTGAAAACGAATACCTTTTGGAAGACCATACGCGCGCAGAAGAAGGAATCATCACCAACGATAATAGAAATGGAAATAGACCTTTTAATGATGAAGATAATTATTGGAATAATGTCAATGAATGGCAAGATGAAATCGCAGGTGATGCACACTATTGTGCCATTTCCTATTATGATTACATGAAAGATAAATTCAATTTTAATAGTATTGACAACGAGGGTAAGGCGATGATATCAAACATCCATGTATCCTCGACACGTTCGTATGTAAATGCTTATTGGAATGGTCGCAATACCAATTACGGCGATGGTGATTGTTTGGAATATGGACCATTGACAACGCTTGATGTGGTTGCCCATGAGTTTACCCATGGAATGACTGAATTCTCTTCAGGTTTAATTTATAATGGCGAGTCTGGCGGGTTGAATGAGGCAATGAGCGACATCTTTGGAAAAGCAGTCGAGTACCAATATGACCGAGCCAACTTCACATGGGAAATTGGTCGAAAGTTCATCAAATCCCCTGATGCTGAGCCATTTAGAGATATGTCAAATCCTAATGACTATGGAGATCCTAATCATTACAAAGGAAAAAATTGGAGTTTTTCTGGAGCAGTTCATACCAATAGTGGCGTGCTAAATTATTGGTTCTATTTACTTGTGGATGGGAAGGCAGACACTACCGAAAGAAACGTTCCTTACGACGTAAAAGCGATTGGTTGGGACAAAGCAATGGATATTGTTTTTGGAACTCAAACCGGTTATTTGGTTCCTGATTCAGATTATTTTCATGCTTTTGAAAGTTCGCTTCAAGTGACGGAAGACCTTTTTGGAAAAAATTCAGACGAGTATAATTCAGTGGTTGAAGCATGGAAAGCAGTTGGTCTTTGGAAACCAGAACCTTATACTTTAGAAAGAGATTTTTCAATAGAACTTTTAAATGTTGACTCACTTTATTGTGGAGTTGATAGTGCAGAATTTGAACTTTCTGTCAAAATAAATAATCATACGAATACAGTTTTCCCTGCTGGAACAGCTATAGAATTGGGGCACCTATTTTTCATCTATCGAGGTTTTAGTAGAACAGATGCGAAGCTCGAAACTTTTTACTTAGATACAGATTTAGGAAAGGATGAAAGTAGAATTTTCACTTTTTCAGAACCCGTAAATTTTGAAGGAGCAGGAACTTATGATGATCAGATTGTTGCCTTTATTGGTAGTGGAACTAATGATTTATTTCCATTCAATGATACCACAACTCAAAAAGTAGTAGTCACTCCTTCTGTTGGTCAGGATTTGTCGATTTCAGCATTCAACTCTTCTGTTCGATGTACCAACACTGGTGTTAGATTCAATATGAGTTTGACCAATGATGGCTGCGAAACCATCCCCGAAGGTACGCCCTATGAAATCACTTTGGATGTGAATGGAGTGCCTCAAACAAACTCTTATGAGCTGAACAGAGATTTAGAAGCGGACCAAAGTACTAGCCAAAGTATCACTATTGACATCCCTGATTTTATGGGCGAGAAAAATATAGAATATTTTGCAAGTGTCAATTTTGCCGATGATTCTAATCCTGAAAATGACCAGTCTAACCCTCGAACTTTACGCTTATTTGATAATATTGAATTGGGATATTTTCAAGATTTCACAGATTTCGATCCTCAAACAGATCCAATTATCAATGTTGGTAGTTCTTCTGGATGTCTCTATGATATGGTAGAATATCAGGAAAGCACCATGCTCGGTTACTCCGGTGATGAAGCACCAAGAAGTATGGAAGAAGGTTGTGATCAAATTTTTAAAGTTGTCAATGACAATCGCAGATTTCAGGGAACTGCTTCGTTTTGCATAAATGCCCTTGGAGTTGAAAATGCTACGCTTTCTTTTGATTTAACTCAATTTATAAAAGATAACAATTTTATCATTGCTCCTGAGCATACTTCAATTTTGAAAGTCACTGGGCCTGGTGTTGATGAGCAATATATTTTTGGACAAGATGAAGGAGAAACTGTAAAACATCATCTTTCATTACCTGTTGATTTTTTCGACAAAATTACCCTAACAACTTTTACGATTACTGGAGATGAGGATGCCATTGCCAACAGCGATTTTGAGGTGGGTGATTATATTTTGATTGACAATATCAACTTTACAGATGGAACTGTGAACACAAATGATCAAATCGTTGCTTCAGATTTCAATGTGTTTCCTAACCCAACTTCTGATGTGGTTTATTTTGAACATAACAGCCCATTTTCAACTCAATACAATATCGAAATTTACAATACGCTCGGCGCGAAAGTTTACACTCAAAAAGAAATTAGTGGTAGAGCAAGCGTCCAAACGGAAAACTTCGCAACCGGACTTTATTTTTATAAAATTGTAAAAAATCAGGAATTGATAAAGACTGGAAGATTGGTTGTAGAATAGTTTCAGGTGCGAGGAGAGAGGAGAGAGGTGCGAGGTTACCTCTCTCCTCTCACCTCTTCCCTCTCACCTTTTACAAATCAAACTCTTTCGGCGTCACCTTCTTAATAGAATACTTCCCTTCGTGACGACCGACATACAAATCAAACAATGCCTTTTTTTCAGGTGAGAATTGCTCAACAGGTAAGTCTTGATATTTGCCATCAACTTCTCTTTGGCGCATTGCCTCATACAAACTCACGGCGCAGGCCACTGAGATATTGAGACTTTGAACCAAACCTACTTGAGGAATTAAAAAATTGCCATCGCAAAGGGCTAATGTTTCTGGTGTAACGCCATCCTTTTCATTACCAAAAAGTAAAGCGGTCGGTTGGGTCAAATCTAAGCTATGCAGGCTGACTGAATCAGCAGCCATGTGCGTTGCAAAAACGCGTTGTGCTTTTTTCTTAACGGCCTCAAAACAAGCATCTCTGTCAGTATAATAATGAACATCGACCCATCGTCGAGTGCCCGCAGAAGTCCTTTTCCCCAAAGTAAGATTTGAAAACTTGAGACTCTCTTCAGTTTGTAAAATAAAGATTTCGTGAATACCAATCGAATCACAAGTACGCATCACTGCTCCAATATTATGCTGATCATGTACATTTTCAAGAACAACCATCAGGTCATGTTGACGATGACTGACTACTTTCCTAAATCGCTCCAATCGCTCGGGTGTCATTCGTTTTAGTTTACTTTTTTAAATTGGTAATTTTTGAATTGAAGCAAGTAAAGCTGCTTGTTTTCAAATTGCTCAACGGTAGGTTTCACACCCGACGCATCATCTAATTTTCCATTTATAATTGGTTGAAAATCAAATCGATGTTGCAAATTTGGCGCATTTACCACTTCTGCATATCCTTGAAACTTAT
>CALHBQ010000179.1 GCA_937930815.1 uncultured Saprospiraceae bacterium
CCGTTCGACTTGCATGTATTAAGCCTCCCGCTAGCGTTCATCCTGAGCCAGGATCAAACTCTTCATAGTAAATATCCTAAACACTCAGAAATTATCTAACGATCTAAAAATTACTGTTCCTTCACCTTATGTAAAACATAAGAAAAGAATGCATTAAATTAATTCGCGTATTTTCTAAAGCGTATTTATATTAGTTGTGACGGGTTCTTCTTAGTAAACTAAAAATAACCATCGTTTCATTCAAATACACTCAGAACCTATTAATAATAAATCTTTCCCATACGTCAATGAACTTGTGTCTTTTCCCTTATGTAAATAACTGAATCTTCTCCAGCTACCTCCAAAAGGGGCGCAAAGATATATTCTTTAATTCCTTCAAACAAGTTTTTGTTAAAAAAAAATTGATCTTTTTTTTCGAAAGAACAAATGATACATAATAATAAGGATACGAAACTAAACTGCCGCTTCTAAGTAAACTCTCGGTTAGAGTGCTTCCATTTATTTTATCTTGCATGTACGTTTGTCTATTTCTTTATTATTGCCAACTCAAAAAAATCACTCTTTTTGAGAAGAATCAATTGCAACCAACGCGACCCAATTATTCCTAAAATTCATTATTCAAACTTTTTTAAAAAATAAGTTTCTTTTAATAGGAAGAAAAAGTATCTTTGCCGCCCATTTCAGAAAAAGTATTAAATTAATTATATCATGAATGCACAGGACGCGATAAATTTCGTACACGAGCAAGTTGATTCAAAAAAAGAGCATCCTAAGTTTCGCCCTGGCGATAACATTGCTGTTAATTATAAAATTATTGAGGGAGAGAAGGTTCGTATCCAGGTATTCCGTGGAGACGTAATTCAGATTAGTGGTGAGGGTTCAACCAAAACTTTTACTGTTCGTAAAAAATCGAATGGTGTAGGGGTTGAGCGTATTTTCCCTATGGCTTCTCCTAATATTGACGAGATTAAAGTTTTGAAATTCGGTAAAGTTCGCCGTTCGAAGCTTTATTATTTACGTAACGCCATCGGTAAGAAAGGGCGTATTAAAGAGAGAAAACTTTTCACAGCTAATTAATCTTTCGGATCTAAAGCTGCTAAAGTGAAAAAACTATAAAAGGGTTGTCGGTTTCCGACAGCCCTTTTTTAATTTGGTGAACTTTTATACTACAAAAACTACATTCACTTCATTCGTCCTTCCTACCTTTGCCCTTGATGAAATTTACAATTCAACATACTTCAGAAAAAACTTCTGCAAGAGCAGGAGTCATTGAAACCGACCATGGGAATATTGAAACGCCCATCTTTATGCCTGTGGGGACTTTAGGGGCTGTAAAAGCCGTCCACATACATGAGCTGGAAGAACAGATCAATGCTCAAATAATTTTAGGAAATACTTATCATCTTTACTTGCGACCTGGAATTGATATAATAAAGGAAGCAGGTGGTTTGCATAAATTTAATAATTGGTCAAAGCCCATTTTGACAGATAGTGGCGGTTATCAAGTTTACTCTCTGGCAGCGAGGAGAACGATCAAGGAAGCTGGGGTAAAATTCCAATCTCACGTGGATGGCTCAAGGCATTTGTTTACTCCTGAAAATGTGATGGATATTCAGCGAGTTATTGGCGCTGATTTCATTATGGCTTTTGATGAGTGCACACCTTATCCTTGCGAATATAAATATGTGAAAAAATCTATCGCCATGACGCATAGATGGTTAAAACGTTGTTGTGATCGTTTTGACAGCACTGAGCCTATCTATGGCTACGACCAAACTTTAATTCCAATTGTCCAAGGAGGTGTTTATAAAGACTTGCGCGTTCAATCGGCAGAGGCTATTGCAGAATTTGATCGCCCTGCCAATGCTATTGGTGGATTATCTGTAGGTGAACCTGCTGAAGAAATGTACGCGATGACCGAAGTTGTTACCAACATTTTACCAAAAGATAAGCCTCGTTATTTAATGGGAGTTGGAACTCCTGCCAATTTGCTGGAATGTATCCACTTAGGTATTGATATGTTTGACTGTGTTTTACCTACTCGAAATGCGCGTCACGGGCTACTTTACACGGCAGAAGGTATTATCAATATTAAAAATGCTAAGTGGAAAACTGACCATTCGCCAATTGATGTGAATAGTCCAAACAAAACAAGTCGCCTTCATTCTAAAGCATATTTGCATCATTTAATTCGTTGTAAGGAATTGCTTGGTGCTCAGATTGCATCTCTTCATAATCTTTCCTTTTTCTTGTGGCTCGTTGGTCAAGCTCGGGAGCATATTATTGCGGGAGATTTTGAACAATGGAAAACTAAGATGGTTCCCGTTCTGGAAGGAAGGCTTTAATGATTAAGCCTTTGTAAAAAACTACTCGTGGAAAAAAGAACAAGTCTTTTAATTTTATTAGAATTGGTTTGGTGGGTTGTAACAGCGATCATTACTATTGGAGTCTTGTATCCAATTTGGCAATCAACAATAGATTATCCTTTTTGGAGAATAAACATTATTGCTATCGTTTCAGCAATAACGATTACTCGATATATATTTTTGACTGATTTTACATTCATTTCTAAATGGAAATATTTTAAAGTCGGATTGGTCTCTATCACCTTACCAATAGTGTTCTTATTGATTCAAAACCTATCGGATTTTCAAGCCTATTTGGATGA
>CALHBQ010000180.1 GCA_937930815.1 uncultured Saprospiraceae bacterium
AAAAAACTACCTCGGAAGTCGAACTTCAAGCTTATAAAGCTAAATTCACTTTGAAATTGAGAAAACTTGCAAAAACATCTCCTGATTTGCTTACCAAAAATGTTTTGGATAAAATGTTTGCGCTTCTTCCCGAAGATATTACGCCTGCCTTTCTTCCTATTTTGGCGGCTCATGTAGTGG
The DNA here is from genome assembly GCA_937930815.1 of uncultured Saprospiraceae bacterium. Taxonomy (GTDB): domain Bacteria; phylum Bacteroidota; class Bacteroidia; order Chitinophagales; family Saprospiraceae; genus JAGQWW01. The sequence continues at coordinate 181 of CALHBQ010000180.1, forward strand.
AACGTTGGGAGAAATTAACTGTCCAAAAATTGGCGGCATAACATCAGAGACAAAAATTAAATACAAAAGCCCTCGCCGAAATTCGACGAGGGCTTTTGTATTTAATTTTTGTGCGGTACTGCGGACTGCAAATTGCAGACTGCTCACTCGCTACTCCGGCTCAAAACCAAGCACAATATTAAAGTTACCCATATTACTCAAAGAAACAGGCCCTTGCTTATCAAAACCTACACCGTAATCAAATCCAAGCATACCGAACATCGGTAAGAAAACTCTCAGACCTAAACCAGCCGAACGTTTCAAATCATAAGGATTGTAATCTCTAAAGGATTGGTATGCATTTCCACCTTGGGCAAATGCCAAAACATATATCGTAGAACTCGGATTCAATGAAACCGGGTAACGCATTTCTACGGTAAACTTATTGAAGATTGGCGTCGGTACTGGTTGAGTCGTTTGAATATTACTTCGAGTATTTGCTTCCAAATCTTGAACTTCATAACCTCTCAAAGAAATAATATCTGTTCCTACATTTAGACCCAAGGATTGATTATTCAAACCATCACCACCCAACTGAAATCTTTCGAAAGGAGAAATACCAACATCAGTGTTGTATTGCCCAATCATACCGATTTTCGCATCTACTTTCATGACCAATTTCCCAACGATGGTATTGTACCATTCTGCATTGAAACGCCATTTGTGATATTCCAAAAATTTGTACCGTTCTTCAGTTGGTCTTTGTGAATAATCATCATCATTAAATAAAGAATATGGCAATGTAAATTGTGCCGAAAGACTCACTTTCGAACCATTACGAGGGAACAAAGGATCATTTACTGAACTACGGGTAAAGGTCTGATTAACACTCAGATTATAGTATTGACCACGTGTTACCAAATCTCCATCATCCGTTATAAACAATGCTCTTGACCAATTATTCAAATTGATTCGTTGCAAGTTCAAAGCAGTACTTGTCACGAAGTTATCATCTGGCCATTTCAAACGTGTACCTATTGAAATTGAGGCACCTGTGATACCCAATGCTCCATAATTTCCACTATCGTTAGAAAATCCATTAGACAATTTGGTATGAAAACCAGCAACGGTCAATGAAGTCGGTTTTTTACCACCTAACCAAGGTTCTGTAAACGAAGCATTATAGGATTGATAAAACCGTCCATTCGTTTGCGCTCTCAAGGAAACACGCTGTCCATCACCTTGCGGAAGCGGACTCCAAGTTTCAGGTTTGGTGATGTTGGCAATTGAGAAGTTATTGAACGTTACCCCTAACGTACCAATTACACCTCGACCAAATCCACCCCAACCAGCAGAAAGTTCTAATTGATCCGATGGTTTTTCTTCCACCTGATATTCGATATCTACCGTTCCGCGTTCTGCATTTACGGGCGTATTGATACCCAATGCTTCTGGGTTAAAATACCCAAGATTGATAATCTCCCGTTGCGAACGGATGATATCTGTTCTACTGAATTTCTCACCTGGAACCGTTCTCAACTCACGACGAATTACGTGCTCATTGGTACGGTCATTTCCTTTTATCACCACTTTATCAATCGTCGCTTGTGGGCCTTCAAAAATTCTAATTTCTAAATCAATTGAATCACCAACAATCGCCACCTCTACTGGATCAACCTGAAAGAACAAATATCCCTCATCCATGTAAAGCGTACTCACATCTCGACCTTGTTGGCTAAAGCTCAACCGGGTTTGTAGTAGTTCGTTGTTATAAACTTCTCCTTTTTCAATACCTAAAACATTGGATAACGTTTGCGTGTCATAGATAGAATTTCCTTTCCAAGAGATGTTTCTAAAAAAGTAGCGGTTCCCTTCATCAATTGTCAAGTGCATTCTCAAATCGCCATCGGCTTCGCGCCAAATGCTATCTTTTACGATTTTTGCATCTCTAAAGCCACTTTTGTTATATTTTGCGATGATGAGTTTCTTGTCCTTTTCGTATTCTTTTTTTATCAATTTAGAAGAAGTAAAAAGTTTCTTTTTTCGCTTAGTTTCCTCCATCTGCTTACGCAGTTTTTTGGATTTCAAGTTGTTGTTTCCAGAAAAAGTGATATTCTGAATTTTCACTTTCTTCCCTCTATCCACATCAAAAACCAAGCGAACTGAATTTGGCTTCTTTGGATCGTCTTTTTCTATAACCTTCACTTTGGCATCCAAAAACCCTTTCTCAATATAATAATCCTGAATAGCGGTTTTGGCATTGGTCTTAATGTTTTCGGTGATGATACCACCTTTTACCAAATGCACATTGATTGCTTCATTCAAATCATCGTTGTGGGTTTTCTTAGTACCTCGGTAGGTATGACTAGAGAGACGAGGACGTTCTTTCACCTCTATTTCAATAAAAATTTTATCTCCAACGGTTTTTTCTTTATAAATCTGAATGTCTTCAAAAAGGCTCAATTTCCAAAGGCTTTTCAATGCACGTGCCGTTGTTGGCCCAGGCACTTTAATTTTATCACCAATTCGAAAACCCGAAATAGAAATAACTGCATTGTCATCACTGAAATCAGCACCAGTTACTTTCACTCCTGCAATTTCATATTCCTTTGGTTCGCCGTAATCAAATGCATCGTCCTGCGCGGCCAATGATTGTACCATCAAAATTGCAAGAACGATAAATAGATAATTTATTAATTTGCTCATTTATTCTAATTATGAACGAAGATTTTAATAACCTTCTTCAGTTTGTTGTTGCTGTTAAAAATTTAGACTTTATTCCAAAATAACTTGTATGCGTATAATCCCTCTTTTTTCATCACTTTTCGTTAAAAAATAGCAATCAATCGCTTTTCAACATTTTTCAGAATAAAGTCTATTAAGAGCTTGTTGAAAGTTTTATGTAAAAAGTTGAAAGTTCAAAACAGCGACTCATTCAACCTTTTAATGTGCAATCTCTCCTTAAAGAGGCATAAAAGTAAAAGGTGGTTGTAGATACCTATTTTAATTGTTCACTTATTTTCCCAAAACGTCGCTCACGCTGCTGATAATCGATAATTGATTGCAAAAAATGCTTTTTTCGGTAGTCAGGCCAAAATACTGGTGTAAAATAAAATTCTGCAT
>CALHBQ010000181.1 GCA_937930815.1 uncultured Saprospiraceae bacterium
GTATTCGATAAATCCAATTTTGAAAGCACATCTGCTGTATCTCGCATTTGAGGAATCGCTTTTGGAGAGACAAAACTTCCAAAATCAATCGTATCAAATCCAACCTTGAGTAACTGATTGATATAATCTGCCTTCTCCTCCGTTGGAATAAAATCCTTCAGACCTTGCATCGCATCTCGTGGGCATTCGATTATTTTCATCTTCTTTTCCATAATTGGGTGTAAAAGTACTTTCTATTTATCTCCTTTCAATGAAGTTTTGAAAAAATAGATTTTTTGTTTCTATTTCAATTCTTAAACATCTTCAATTAAAAAGTTGTTTCACCTGCCACTTTACTTACTTTTGCAAAAATTTTAGTCTTATGAAAAATAGAGGCATTCTCACCCTACTTGGGTTTATACTATTCATAATCGGTTTTACCGCTATTTGTTTGATGTTGATGGGCATTCAATTTACCTTTTTGGCTTGGATGGATGCGCCGGGGTCATTATTCGGATTCGTTGGTCGATTGGTGATGATTATTGGTGGGTTTCTTTTGGTGGCGATTGATGGGGTTGAGTTTGGGGCGGAAGAGTGAGTCAGTTTGCAGTCGGCAGCCCACGAATTTATTCGTGGCAATCAGCAATCAGCAATTTTTCAGTCTTCAATTTGCAGTCGACAGCCCTCAGTTCTCAATAGGCATTGACAGTCGGCAACACTTGATTCTTACTAACTATATTTTTTGGGATTTTTCATCATGTCTCCTATTAGTTTTCCTACTTGAGTTGAGAGATCCATTAATTCATCGAACTTGTCTTTTTCGATATATTTGCATTTGTATGAAAAACCCAACCACACCTGCGTTTCTGCATTCTCTGCATCTCCATCTGATAATTTACTAATAAAATGTTTTGGGTATAATCGCTTTCTATAAGCTTCTGCAATTTGCGCAGGAACGGATCTGGATGATCTTCGAATTTGATCAGTAAGAGAATAAGTTTCTTCTTTTGGAAATTGTTTAGACATTTCAAAAATTTCCATCGCAAGACGGAAAGACAATTGAAATGCCTTTAAATTTTTAAATCCCATAGTATTAACTTTTATATCCTAACCTACTTTCAACTGCTGATTGCCTATTGCTGACTGTAGACTGCCAACTGAAAAACTGCCAACTGAATCACTCCCCCTTATACTTCTCCTGAAATTTCCGATAAAGCGCCTTCTGCTTATCATCCACACTAACCTTTCTACCTTGAATGTAAGCATCTGTCACGCGACTCGTACGCATATCCAACACATCGCCTTCTGAAATAATAAAGGTCGCATCAAGTCCTTCGGTAATGGTTCCGAGTTGTTTTTCTACACCTAAAATTTTAGCTGGATTTTGAGTGATGGCTTTAATGGCATTTTCCTTTCCTAAACCAAAAGCAGCAGCCTGACCTGCCTGAAAAACAAGATTTCGTTGTTTCCAACCGCCTGATTCGCTGATCGCAAAAAGGATTCCTGCCTTTTCTAAAATAGAAGCTGATTTATACGATTGGTCAATATCAGAATGTGATTTTTGAGGTAAACTTTGCAAAGCACCCAAGACAACTGCGATGTCATTTGTTTTCAAAAAATCAGTAATCATCCATGCCTCTTGGCCACCGACAATAACTGGTGTGAGGTTATTATTTTTTGTGAGAAGAACTGCTCTTTTCATCGTTTGAGCAGAATTGGTATGTATAAATAGCTTTTTAGAACCATCAAAAAGACCTTTCATCGCTTCAAATTTCAGATTGGTGATAGCAGGTGATTTTACGGAAGCATATGCTTTTGCCTCTTTTAGATAATGTTCGATTTCTAAAACTTGCTCTTCATATTTTTCGTTGGGTTTTGACTTTCGCTCTCTCCAATTCCAAGAGGAAGTTCTTGGCCAACGAAGATGTATTGCGATATCCGTTGCCAAAGCAGCATCTTCCCAATTCCATGCATCCAATTGCACCAAACTTGATTGACCAGAAATACGGCCGCCCTGAGGTACTATTTGCGCCATCAATACGCCATTGGATTTAATCGTCGGTGTAACATCTGAATCCGTATTGTAAGCAATTATCGAACGAATGCTCGGATTCATATATCCCACTTCTCTGAAATCTCGGGTGGCACGCACAGCATCCACCTCTGTCAAACCGATAGTGGTATTGAGTGCAATCAACCCAGGATAGATATGTTTTCCAGAAACATCCACGTAATTGAAATTTGCACCTTTTGGCCCAGCAGATTTATTTTTTGAACTAACGAGGGTAAACTTTCCTTTTTCAACCATCAAAATGGCATCTTCGATCACTTGGCCATCACCGACATGAACGGTCGCTCCCGTAAGAACAGTAACCCCTTTTTGAGCAGCAGCGGGGGCTGGTACTTGAGCCATCAAACCCAAAGAAAAAACTAAAATAGCGGTTGTAAAAAATGCAATCTTTTTCATTTCGTTTAATTATTTGCGGCTAAAATAATAGACTTAATTTTAAAAATTCGATTTTCGCGGTTGAATGAAGAAACTTGACAAATATATTTTCAATAAGTACATCACGACCTTTCTGTTTGTGGTGTTAATTTTCACGATGATTGCCGTCGTAATTGACTTTAGTGAAAAGGTGGAAAATTTCGTAGAAGAAGATTGTACCATTGGTGAAATCATCGTAGATTATTACCTCGGATTTATACCTTATATCAACAGCTTATTGTTGCCATTGTATGCTTTGATAGCTGTGATATTTTTTACCTCACGGCTGGCGACCAATTCAGAAATCATTTCGATTCTAAATGCAGGGGTGAGTTTCAATCGGTTGTTGGTTCCGTATATGACTGCAGCACTTTTGATTGTTGGTTTTCATTTGGTGGCCAATCATTTTATTGTTCCTTACGGAAATAAATCGCGATTGGATTTTGAGCATACCTATATTTGGAAACATAGTGATAAAGGAAAAACCAATAAAGTCCACATGTTTTTGGAGGACAACAAAAAGGTTTACATTCGATATTTTAATAAAAAAGAAAAGGTCGGTCATGACTTTCGTATCGAAAGTTTTTCACCTGATGGCAAACTCATCAGCTACCTAGAAGCAAAAGAATGTCGTTGGCAAAAAGATAAAGAGAACTGGAGGTTGAAAAACTACCAAATTCGCTCTTTTGATGGCATGAAAGAGACTTTCTATTTTAATAAAAATAAATCCATCGATACGACGCTCAACTTGATTCCTGAAGATTTCGTGAGATTCACCAACCAAAAAGAGATGATGGACTCCCCTGCCTTGCTCAAATTTATTGATGCAGAAAAAAACCGAGGTCTCAGTAATACCAAACTCTTCGAAATTGAATTTCATAGAAGAACTTCTGACCCAGTAACGATTTTCATCTTAACGCTAATTGGTGTCGCTGTCGCTGCTCGCAAAGTCCGTGGCGGGATGGGTATGCACCTTGCCATCGGTATGGCCGTTGGAGCGATTTATATTTTCTTATCAAAATTCTCGGTCACATTTGCTTCCAATAGTAACTTCCCAACCATTCTTGGTGTTTGGATTCCCAATATTATTTTTGGAACGATTGCGTTGTTTTTGGCGTCGAGAGCGCAGAAGTAGGTACGAGTTGCCGTTGTTGCCAAGTTGCCGTTGTTGCCAAGTAGACTCAACAACAACGGCAACTTGGCAACAATAGATTACCTGCACGAGCATTCACTTTTTTATAAAAAAAGTGAATGCTGGCGAGGTTCTCCGAACCGACGCCATTTAATATCAAATCTCCAGATTTGAGTCAAAAAAGCTATTGAGGAAGAGGGTAACCTGACAACAACGGAAACCCAGCAACTAAAAAAACGAATGCATAAACCGAAGTCGATAAGAAATCCCCATACAATGCGCATTCTCCAAATTTGTTCCCGGATAAAAGCTTAAACTTCTCAAATCAGATTGGCAACGATAATATTTTGGAGAAAAATTGTCACTAAAGTCAAAACTTCCCTCCAGTCTTGTCTGAGGAGAAAAGTAATAATTCATTCGAGTGTTTAATCCAAAAGTTGCCCTTTCAATATTATCACCCAAATACTCGAACTGATTCCAATCTTCAATAAAATATTGCAGAGTAGAACCGAAAGTGATTGAAGTTCGAGTATTTGGATAATAACCAAAACTTACCCTTGCCTCGGGCCTCAACGAGTACAAATCATCACTTTCTTCTTTTAAATCATTATCAAAATACGCACCTATAACAGAGGCTTGCCAATCAAATTGCCATTTGAGATTGAGCGGTTTGGCACTTAAATAATCTAAACGAATTTCAAAACGACCAGTCAATTCTTCAAAATCAGTAGTGTTGGCTTTAATACTTCTTCTATTCACATTCAACGGAAAAGATAATTGCCACCTTCTGCCAGAAGTCCTTGTTGCATTGGCTCCATAGAACCATCTATCGAAAAGTGAAGTGAACAAAACGCCATTTCCATTATTAGCCAAACCACTATCCAAAAGATGATTGGCTAATATTTGAATGTCTTCTATGAATTTGTATCTCCTGTCAAAAAATCGAATTTGTTGTCGAGCAGTATGTAACTCAGTCAATAATCTAAGTTCCTCCAAGGATGGTTCGCGGTTCAATAATCCCCATTTTTCCAAATCTTCTAACATCCGGTATGCCCTCCAAGCGTCCGTTACGTTTTCGATCCTTCCAATACCAATAGATGGATTGGCAGATAAGCTAATATTATTAGAACTTGATTCAAATGAATTGCCATTGCTTTTTTCTTTATTAGTTCCAGTACCATAACTGATCCCACCTGCAACTCCAACAAACCAATTTTTTTTATTATAAAAAAGTTTGGAAGCACTATGAGACGTTGTAAAATTCATCAATCTATTAGTGGATTCCGTTTGGCTATTTTTCGAAAATCTGCCATCAAATGATATATGATTACTCATCCTAAATTGTGAAGTCCTGCTATTTCGGATAGCAAAATAGCTGGTCGATAAAGATGGAACAATATAATAGTTATTTAAATTTGACTTTTGACTTTGGTTTTTGAAATAGCTCCGTTGGCTATCGCCGTACGAATTAAACCCAAGCTGAAGAGACTGAAATTTATAATCAGCCAAAATTTGCTTACTCAAATCAAAATCCTTGAATTGACCAAATGATGTAAATGAATAGCAACACAAAAAGGAAATCAATAATAGATTTTTCATAACAAAAAGGTTTTAATTGTTTGGAATTAGTAGGTTTTAGAATTTCATTAAAGGTAATAATCAAAAAGCAAAAGCCCAACCTGAATTTCAGATTGGGCTTACACTTGCTTTCGTAGCTTATGTTTTAGAAGAATGCGTGATTGAAACCTAAATTAAACGAGAAATTATTTTGAGTAGCAGCTCTATAAACTTCATTCAATTCCACATCGAAACTGCTGGCGTTTGAATAATAAATATTCGCATTAATACGAGTTTGAGGTGATAGATAATAGTTCATATTTAAGTCTGTTCTGAATACATAATTTTTAAATAAAGGGCTTAAATTTCCAAATGATTCAAAACTTGGAGTACTCGCATAAAGATAAGTCCCTCCACTTATTACTGTTCTCGAGGTTGGATAATATCCAATCCGATTATTGATAAAAACGTTTGATAACTCATGCCTAATCTTTTCTCCTTCAAAGTCAATAAATCGATTTTCCAAACCAGCATAAACATCCCACTGCCATTTCAAATTAATTGGTTTACGAAAGGTGTAGGTCGGCGATATCGAAAGAAAAGTAGCGTAATAATCAACCTCGTTACCAAAAGCACCTATATACATTCGGCTTTGATAAGAAGGTGTAACAGTCAACTCAAATCGCTTACCCGAAGTTCTCAAGCCATTTGTTCCAAAAGCCCACATATCAAATATAGAATTGTAGAAAAAGTGATTTTCTTCTTTAATAAATCCACCTTCCAAAAAGTGAGTAGCCAATAGTTTAACATCCTCGATTCTTTTAAGACGAGAGTCAAAAAATCTCCAATTTTTTCTCAAAGTATTTAGCTCAGCCAAAGTGTTTATATCCTCTTCTGATGGCATTTCTTCTAATACTCCAAATTTTTGTAAGTCCTCAAAAGTTCGATAAGCACGCCATGCATCTGTTACATTTTCGATACGACCATATCCAATACTTAGGGGTACTCCTATTTCAAAATTATGACTATTAAAATCATCTTTAAAAACATTCAAGGTGTCGATACTTTCTTTTTGGTAAGCTATGGTTAAATCGTTTCCAAT
>CALHBQ010000182.1 GCA_937930815.1 uncultured Saprospiraceae bacterium
TTGACATATTTAGAATGATTCAGCTATTTTTGCGCCGCTTTAGAAACGAGGTTTGAAGAAACTTCAAAAGCAAATCGCTTAAATGCGGAAGTAGCTCAGCTGGTAGAGCACGACCTTGCCAAGGTCGGGGTCGCGAGTTCGAATCTCGTCTTCCGCTCTAAAGAAGCCTTCATTTACTGGAGGCTTTTTTTTTAGGTTCTTAGAAGTTTTAATACTTCTAAACCTTGCCCGAGTGGTGGAATTGGTAGACACGCCGGACTTATTACTTTTGTTCTTTGAAAATTTGATGTTTGGTTCTATTTTTAGGCAAAAAGTCGAAAAATGGGACAATGGTTTATTAAAAATAGAATTAGTGACGATGATTTTGTTAAAATTTGTCAGGGATCTAAATCTATGGCTGAAGCTGCAGCAAAATTGAAATTACATTTTAATTCTTTTAAAAAGCGAGCTCTTGAATTAGGTTGTTACAAACCGAATCAAGCAGGAATCGGGATTAGGAAGAATACTCCTAAAATCCCCCTAATTGATATAATTGAGAAGAATCTTTTTCCACATTATCAATCTTTTAAATTAAAAAAGAGATTGCTTGGTGAAGGTATAAAAAAGAATAAGTGTGAAACGTGTGGAATAACCATCTGGAATGGTACTCAAATCCAAATGGAATTGCATCATAAAGATGGAAATCGCACAAATCATTTACTTTCTAATTTGCAGATGCTTTGTCCTAATTGCCATAGCCAAACTGATAATTTTAGAGCTAAGAACAAGAATCTTTGAGTGCCCTTGGGGAAACCCTTGGAGTAGAACTTCTCAAATTCGGGGAAACCTTAATTCACAAAGGTGAACAGGCAATCCCGAGCCAAGTCCCAATAATATTTTTTGGGAAAGGTGTAGAGACTTGACGGGAAGTGCCTAAATCCGATTTAATCGGACATGGTAAAGAGAAAGTCCAGACCACAAATGTCGGCAAATCGTCGATAGCAGCGGAAGCTGTAGATGGTAAGAAAATCCTGTGCTCTTCGGGGCGTGCGGGTTCAAGTCCCGCCTCGGGTACTTCTTTTTAGAAGCTAAGCCCTTGTAAATCTTTGATTTATGAGGGCTTTTTTTATTGCAAGTAACAATTGTGAACCCAAACCTTCGTTTTTCCTACCTTCGTAATTAAAAACGAACCTATTGAGCGACCTACTCCTCATAACACCTCCTTTCACGCAACTCAATACGCCCTATCCGGCTACGGCATACCTTAAGGGTTTTTTGAATACGAAAGGAATTTCTGCTTTCCAAATGGATTTGGGGATAGAGGTGATTCTGGAATTGTTTACTAAAAAAAGGTTGGAAGAAATGTTCCATCTTGCTTATGCAGAGGAGCGAATTGAAACTCAAAATGCTCGGCGTATTTACGCTTTACGCGAAGATTATCTCAGAACAGTCGAAGACGTGATTCTTTTTCTGCAAGGCAAAAATCAAACTTTTGCGCGGCAAATTTGTACGGATAATTTTTTGCCTCAAGCAGCTCGATTCGAGCAGTTGAATGACCCGGAGTGGGCATTTGGCAATATGGGTTTTCAAGACAAGGCCAAGCATTTAGCGACGTTGTACCTCGAAGATTTATCTGATTTTATAAAAGAGTGTATTGATGAAAATTTTGGCTTCAGCCGTTACGCCGAGCGGTTGGGAATGAGTGCCAATTCGTTTGATGAGATCTATGATTACTTGCAGAGTGAATTGACTTACATTGATGAAATCACTTTACAAATTTTAGCAAAAAGAATAAAAACGGTCAAGCCGAAATTGGTTTGCCTTTCTGTTCCTTTTCCTGGAAATTTATATAGTGCTTTCCGTTGTGCGCAATTTATTAAAGCCAATTTTCCAACCATAAAAACTTCGATGGGTGGCGGTTTCCCAAATACGGAATTGCGTTCCGTTTCGGATGTGCGTGTGTTTGAATTTTTTGATTACATCACGTTGGATGATGGCGAATTGCCGATCGAATTATTGGTTTCAAATATCCTCGATACTTCGCCGAAAAATCCGAATCATAATTTTTTCAAAAGAACCTTTCTACTCGAAAAAGGAGAAGTGCTCTACAATGATTTTTCAATAAGAAAAGATTACAAACAGGCGGATTTGGGCACACCTGATTATTCGGATTTGTTGCTCGATCAATATATTTCGGTAATTGAAATTGCTAATCCGATGCATAGTCTTTGGAGTGATGGTCGTTGGAATAAACTGACAATGGCGCATGGTTGCTATTGGGGCAAATGCACTTTTTGCGATATTTCATTGGATTATATTCAAAAATACGAACCGATTGCTGCCAAAATTTTGGTGGATAGAATGGAAGAACTCATCGCTCAAACGGGCGAACGAGGTTTTCACTTTGTGGATGAAGCTGCGCCGCCTGCGTTGATGCGTTCGGTTGCACTCGAAATCATTCGCCGTAAATTGACGGTGAGTTGGTGGACGAATATCCGTTTTGAAAAGAACTTTACACGCGACCTTTGTCGCTTGCTCAAGGCATCTGGCTGCATCGCTGTTTCGGGCGGTTTAGAGGTTGCTTCTGACCGACTGTTAGATTTGATTCAGAAAGGGGTGACTGTCGCTCAGGTAGCGAAAGTGACCGCCAGTTTTACCGAATCTGGCATCATGGTGCATGCCTATTTGATGTACGGTTACCCGACACAAACCATTCAGGAAACGGTCGATAGTCTCGAAATGGTTCGACAGCTTTTTGAGGTAGGCGTTTTGCAATCGGGCTTCTGGCATCAGTTTGCATTGACCGCCCATAGTCCCGTGGGAATGGCTCCAGCAGAGTATGGCGTGACGCCTGATTTACAACCGATTTCTTTTGCCAATAATGATATTCAATTCACTGATAAAACGGGAATTGATCACGACCAATTTAGTTTTGGTTTAAAAAAATCGTTGCTCAATTATATGCATGGAATTGGTTTTGAAATGCCACTCCAAGATTGGTTTGATTTTAAAATTCCTAAAACAACTATCGCTCCTTCCTATATTGATGATTGCATGTATTTTGGTATTGAAGAACCGAAACCAACTGCTAAAGTTGTTTGGATTGGAGTCCTACCAATAGTTGAAAAGACGAAGAAAGGAAAATATGTCAAGTTGACTTTCTATGATAAAACGGATGCTATTAAAATATCTTTCATAAAAGAAAAAGCCGAATGGTTGATTTCTATTTTAGAAAAAACAAAACCTACTCCTCAAAATGAATTAATGACCTTCGGAGAAGTAAGAGTGAATTTCGAAGAACAATTTAATAGATTTAATGGCTTTTGGGATTCGGAAGAAATGGAAATTTTGAAGGGAATAGGCTTGTTGATTTTATAAAAATGGTTAAAATATTATCTATTTATTTATGTTTTGATTATATTTGGCTAATATATTAGCCAATGAATAAATTTAGCGTTTCTAAACTACCATCTGATGTTTTAAAGGATACAGCGGAAAAATGTCGTCAACTAAGGAAGAAATTGAAAATGTCGCAAGCTGAATTGGCTGAACGATCTGGAGTTTCTCATGGCAGCTTAAAAAGGTTTGAACGAACTGGTAAAATCTCTTTTGAATCCCTTTTAAAGTTAGCGCATATTTTAGGTCGACTTTCGGAGTTTGAATCTCTTTTTTTACAAAAAGAAGACCTGTCAAAAATTGAAAAACTCTTTAGTGACAAAACCAGAAACAAATGAAAAACGTTGAGCAGCTGATTGTTTCGCTTTTGTTGGAGGGGCAAGAAATCGAAGTTGGAGAATTGGTGAATGAAGGTCGAAAAACCTATTTCAAATATTATCCAAAATTTATTGAATCTGGTTTAGAAATTTCACCTTTCAAATTGCCTTTGATGGATGAAATTGTTACGCCTGACATCGACGTGCTTGATGGTCTGTTTGGTGTTTTTTATGATTCTTTGCCAGATGGTTGGGGGCGTTTGTTATTGGATAGAACGCTCGCTTCCAAAGGGATTTTACCAAATCAAGTTACTTCATTGGACCGATTATCTTTTGTAGGTCAAGCGGGTGCAGGTGCGTTGATTTACAAACCAGGAAAGGCATCTGTTTTTGATTTAGAAAAGCAAATTGAATTAGATACTATAGCAGCTGAGTCCAAAAAAATATTGGAAGGAACTGCTTCTGAGGTGATTGAGGAGTTGCTTTATTTGGGCGGTTCTTCGGGAGGTGCAAGGCCAAAAATTTTGGTTGGCTGGAATTCTAAAACCGATCATTTGATTTTTGGAAAAGAAAATTTACCTGAAGGATATGAACATTGGATAATTAAATTTCCGACTTCGACAGATGCGGTCGATATTGCGAATATTGAATTTGCATACTATCAGATGGCTACAGCCGCAGGTTTGGAAATGAGTGAGTGTCGCTTGTTTGGAGGAGACAACGGTAGTTCTTATTTTGGTACTAAACGATTTGATCGAATTGGAAATAATCGATTGCATTTGCACTCTGCGGCTGGGCTGTTACATGATAATTTTAGATTGAGTAGTATGGATTATGGGCATTTAATGGATGCCGCTTTTCGACTCGAAAAACAGGTGTCTGCTTATGAAAAAGTATTGCGTTTGGCTGCTTTTAATGTGTTTGCACACAATCGCGACGACCATAGTAAAAATGTTTCTTTCCTCATGAATAAGAATGGGGAATGGAGCTTAGCTCCTGCTTATGATTTAACTTTTTCTAACTCCGCTCATGGATTTCAAAGCATGGCTGTCGCTGGTGAAAGTGCCAATCCTAAAATAGAAAACCTGCTTGAGTTGGCTGCGATTTTTGGCGTAAGCCGTCCAGAAGTGATTATTGAAGAAGTGAAAACAGCTATTGCGAAATGGAAGACTTATGCAAAAGATAGTGGGGTGACAAAGACTTCTGCTAATCTGATTGGTAGAATTATTGGTTAACTTCTAAGAGAATTTTTACCAAAAAAAGCCCAAATCCTCCGAGAAAGATTTGGGCTTTTTGAATTCAAATTGAAAAAATCTAATTCAACTTAGGCATCTTATCAACCACCAATTTATAAGTAGGATCTTCTAAAAGATTCACATCAATAATCGCATCGGCATCTGCAAGCAAACGACGGCAATCTTTACTCAAAAAAGTAAGGTGAACTTTTTTACCAACTTTCGAATAACGCTCTGTTATTTTATGAAGTGCATCGATAGCAGACATATCCACAATTCTACTTTCGCGGAAGCTGATAATGATTTCGTTAGGGTCTTTTAAGACGTCGAATTTTTGACTGAACAAAGTAGTTGAGCCAAAAAACAGTGGGCCATATATTTCATAATGCTTCACGCCATTTTCATCGACATGCTTTCGTGCGCGAATTCGAGTTGCATTTCCCCAGGCGAAAACTAAGGCGGAGATAATTACTCCGATAATTACTGCCAATGCTAAATTATGAAGCACTGCCGTTACCAAAGTAACCATTGCCATGACGAAGATATCTGAATTAGGCATTTTATTAATGGTACGTAAACTTGCCCATTCGAAGGTTCCGATGGCGACCATGATCATCAGGCCAGTAAGCGCTGCCATTGGTAATTGCTCAATCAGATTTGCACCAAACATGATGAAAACTAAAAGCATTACGGAAGCGAAAATTCCTGATAAACGAGCTCTTGCGCCAGCAGAAATATTAATCAAACTTTGACCAATCATCGCACATCCACCCATTCCCGAAAGGAAACCAGAACAGATGTTGGCGATTCCTTGAGCAACAGCTTCTTTATTTCCTCGTCCACGCGTCTCCGTAATTTCGTCAATAATATTTAAAGTTAGTAGACTTTCTATTAATCCTACTGCAGCCATTATCGCTGCATATGGAAAAATAACCGTTAAGGTTGCAAGTGTAAATGGAACAGTCGGAATATGGAACGGCGGAAAACCACCTGAAATAGAAGCCATGTCCCCAACTGTTTTTGTATCAATCCCAAAACCGATAACGATTGCGAAAATGGTCAAAATGGCTACTAATGAAGAAGGAACAAGTTTGGTCAACTTCGGCAATCCCCAAATGATTAGCATCGTCAAAGCCACTAATCCCGAAAAGAGATATAGTGATTCGCCACTCAACCAAGCACCGTCAGAAGTTTGAAATTGCTCAAACTGAGACATGAAAATGATAATGGCTAATCCATTCACAAACCCGAATATGACGGGGTGGGGGACTAAACGCATCAGTTTTCCCATCTTTAGAAAACCTGCACAAGCTTGCAGAATACCCGCAAGTATGACGGTTGCAAAAATATATTCGATACCATGCGACTGTGCCAATGCTACCAAAATAACGGCAACGGCTCCAGTTGCTCCTGAAATCATCCCCGGTCGTCCTCCTAAAATGGAGGTCACAAAACCCATTACGAATGCTGCATACAAACCAGTCAATGGCGGAAGTCCAGCAATCAATGCAAATGCGACGGCTTCTGGTATCAATGCCAACGCCACGGTCAAACCCGAAAGGATTTCGGTTTTATAATCTACTTCTTGGCTTAAATCAAAGAGATTGAAATACTTTTTTATCATAAGATAAATAATATTAGAACTTTCCCAGAAGAGTGCTTCCGGAAAGGAATGATCAACTAAATTTTTTTAGGAAAAGCTGCTCGTTTTGAAATTGTGGTTTTGGCGCAGCATGTAGTTTTTGAAAAAGGCGGCGAAGGTAATTTTAATTTTCGTTCTGCCTATCTTTAAATGGCTTTTATTCAATTATAATGCCCGATGTTAATATGTCGTTTTCATAAGGTTAAGAAACAAAAATAGGGCTTCACATTACATGAAGCCCTATTTTTAGAAATAGAAAACCTATTTTTTTATCCGAGGAATTTACCGTTGTATTGATAAAGTGAAATCAACAAAATCATAAACAACAAAAAACCGATAATTGCATACATCATACAATATCCTTTCTCTCCGGCATTCTCTATGTGATCTGACATAATTTCTTAAGTTATATTTTTGTAGAATTTCAACAGCTTATTCAATAGCTGCCGAAGGCTTTTCTAAAGTCGCGCAAAGCTAAATCAAAATTGGAAAAATCCAAAGGTTTGAATTTGGAGTTTATGATTTTCGATTTTACTCATTCATCAATTAATCATACCTTCGCGGCGAATTTTAAATAATGAAGTTGTTTGAACTAAATTTCAACTGCTTCTAACCATCTCTTTTAATGGATTTTATTCTAAGAGCGCCAAAAAGACTGCTTTTTCATTTCGGTAGGTATTTGTTGCTGATGCGCAATGCTTTTAACCGACCAGAAAAGTGGTCAATGTACTGGAAAGAGATACTTCGACAGATGGATGATATCGGTATCGGTTCCATCGTCATCGTGGTTTTGATTTCTATTTTTATGGGAGCAGTGGCTGCTATTCAATTCATTTATCAGTTGGATGGACAGTTGATTCCTAAGTATTATATTGGTTATATCGTAAGAGATTTGGCGATAATTGAATCTGCGCCAACGATTACCTGTTTGGTTTTGGCTGGAAAAGTAGGTTCCAATATGGCAGCCGAAATCGGCGGAATGCGCCAAAAAGAACATATTGATGCCATGGAAATCATGGGCGTAAACACAGCGGGTTATTTAATAATGCCCAAAGTAGTAGCTGCGTTGGTTGTGATTCCGATGTTGGTGGTGTTTTCAGCATTTGTGGCAATTTTGGGTGGATATATCGCGAGTGTTGGTTCAGGAGAATTGACGGGTGGTGAATACTTGAGAGGAACACGTTCCTTCTTTTTGCCCAACAATGTCAACATGATGTTCGTTAAGTCTTTGGTATTTGCGTTTTTGCTTACAACGGTCTCTTGTTATAAGGGCTATTTTGTAAAAGGAGGAAGTGTGGAATTGGGAGAAGCAAGTACTCAAGCGGTTGTTTACAGTAATATTTTGATTCTTTTAGCAGATTATATTATTGCGGTAATTTTGACGGGTTGATTAAATGGTTATATGGTTTTCGTAATGAGGCTAACCATTTAACAATCAAACAATTCAACAATCATTTTAAGTTGATTCAAGTTTTGAACAACCAAATCTATGATTAGAGCAGAAAATATATTCAAATCATTTGATGAGACGGAGGTATTGAAAGACATTTCAATCACCTTCGAAGCTGGTAAGACCAATCTTATCATTGGACGAAGTGGTGCTGGTAAAACGGTTTTCCTCAAACTGCTCGTTGGTTTATTACAACCGACCAAAGGCAAAATTTGGTACAGCGATGTAGATTTTACCAATTTAGGAAAAAAAGAAGTTCGTCAAATTAGAATGGATGTAGGAATGCTTTTTCAAGGGTCTGCACTATTTGATTCATTGACGACGGAAGAAAATATTCGTTTCCCGTTGGATATGTTTACCAAGATGACCACCAAAGAAAAAAAGGATCAGGTAAATCGTGTTTTAGAAAGAGTAAACCTCGAAGGAAGCAATGATAAATACCCGTCTGAGATTTCGGGAGGGATGCAAAAACGGGTAGGAATTGCTCGTTCAATAGTATTGAATCCTAAATATTTGTTTTGTGATGAGCCTAACTCAGGACTTGATCCTAAAACAGCACTTCTAATTGACGAATTGATTGCCGACATCACATACGAAAAGAACATCACTACCGTTATCAATACGCACGATATGAACTCTGTGATGGGCATCGGTGATAATATTGCACTTTTACATTTGGGCAAATTGGTTTGGAAGGGTAATAAAAATGAAGTGATGGGGAGCGATAATAAGCTACTTCAAAGTTTTATTTTTGCTTCTCCGTTCCTACAAAGATTACGTGATGCGGCTTTGAGTAAAGGATAACAGTTTCTATCTTTTGATTACAAACTTCTAATTTCTTCGATGGATATTTATACCAGAAAATCTTGGTGGAAATGGTGGTTGGCCTTGTTTGGCATCATCATTATTGGGATTTCTGTGTATTTCACACTTTTTCTTACTCAAAAACTCTCAGAAGAAGAACGGAAGAAAGTAGAGCAATATGCTCTTGTGCTGAAGCAGCAAAGTGACCTCGAATTTGAGACAAGCGATTTTACATTGCATCTTAAAATAACGGCTGACAATACTACAATTCCAGTAATTCTTGAAAATCAATTAGGAGGCATTGATGGGCACATCAATTTCGATGAGAATGTTGATATAGAAGAAGAACTAAAGCAAATTAAACAAAGCGGACAAAAACCAATCGCAGGAGCAGAAGGCGTAAATATTTATTTTAAAAAATCGAGACTGCTTCAGTTATTAGAGTTTTTTCCATTTCTTCAACTGTTATTAATTTCCTTTTTTATCGGTTTAGGTTATTTGTTTTTCTCAGCCTCTCGACGGTCAGAGCAAGATCAGGTTTGGGTAGGAATGGCCAAAGAAACGGCTCATCAATTGGGAACCCCAATCATGGGTATCGTGGGTTGGATTGACTATTTGAAAGAAATGAACCCAGAAGATGAGGAAACAAACGAAATCGTCACCGAACTAAGAAATGACGTAAAACGCCTCGAACTCATCGCCGATCGTTTTTCTAAGATTGGTTCTGATCCAGAGTTAGTGCCTTCCAATATTTATGATGAATTGGAAGCCATTCGTGGATATATGCAACGACGTGCGCCGCGTAAAATGGCTTTTGAATTTCCAGATTCTAACGAGGAACCAATCATGGTGGCGGTCAATTCTCACCTTTTACAATGGGTCTTTGAAAACTTAATTCGAAATTCAATTGACGCAACGGAAACTGGCATCGGAACAATTTCTGCAAAAGTAAATGTGGTTGGAAATAAAGTAGAAGTCTTACTCAGTGACACAGGAAGCGGTATTCCTCCTTCCAAACTCAAAACCGTTTTTGAACCTGGTTTTTCTACCAAAAAAAGAGGTTGGGGACTCGGCCTCTCACTCGCCAAACGGATTATCGACGAATACCACAGCGGTAAAATTTTCGTCAAAGAATCGGAAGTAGGGAAGGGAACTACTTTTAGTATTCAACTAAAGAAGGAGTAAGAATGCTAAAAATTTAACTATTGTTAAAGCCCGAAATTTTCAAACCTTAAAGATTGTTAAGGCTTTAAAATTATAATAAACCTCCTCTCAATCCAGACTTTCCGCGTTATGATGCAATAGATTTGTTGAAAACATTTCTAAATCAAAATTGTATCGTTATGAAAAACAATTCCTTCTTTTCCATTCTTTTTTTCTTCGGTTTTATGTTCATCGGAACTACTTCAAATGCTCAATTGAATGTCAAAGTATATGAAGATCCTTTCAAAGGAATAAAGACTGCGTTCTCCTGTATTTCTGTACCTGCCAAATCGAAAACTTGGCAGTTGGGTAGCTTTGATAATACTTTTACGACCAATTTTTTATTTTATAAAAAAATCGAAAATGGCGTATCTGAAATCGAAATGCGTGTCCACATCACTACCGGCGTTTTAGAAAAAGTAGAAAAAGAGATTTACTTAGAAACAGTTGCTGGAATAAGAAAACTAATCTCAGTGAAATCAGAAGACGCATTTTTTAGGCAGGAAGAGGTGACGACGCAATCCAATGGTGATTGTGAACCATCAACCAATCAATATTTATATTACACCGAAAAAAAACTGGAGTACACTTATATGCTTTCCGAAGAAATTCAAGATGAAATGCTGGATTCGAAATTCATCTTTTTTAGGATTTATGTAGATGATATTCCATTCAATTTGGATTTTACTTTATCAGAAATTCGAGAATTGAAAAATTTGATCATAGCTGAATAATCACTTATTCTTAAACTGATCATACAAGGCCATTCCTCTCGAATAAAAATGCTTCACCGTCGCGGGAGAAAGCAATCTATCATTTTTGTAAAAAACCATGAAGTAGCCAATTCCTTCCAATGTCCAGTTTTGCTCGACGGTGAAAAAGTGTAGGATTTCTTTATTCATCAAACTGCGGAGGCGAGCTTCATCATCACTTTGGAGGAGGTATTGTTCCGAAAATTTTTCATGTTCGATAAAATCAATATCATCTTGCAGCCCGAGATATTGACCTATTTTATGGAAAAACGTTTCGGGTTTCATCAGAAACTCAGGAAGGCCCAGAAATTTCGAATTCATAAAAAAGACCGTTTGTAGGTAGCGTTTTTTGGACTTGCCGCTTCCACGTGTGTATGCATAATCAAAAACATAAACTTGCTCTTCCATAAACGCATCTTTCCACTCCAAAAGATTGAAAATGGTTTTTTGTTTTCCTGAACGAAAGAGCTCAAAATCCATAAGTTTACTCATTAATCCCCACTCATCTTGTACATGGTAGGTCATTTTCATCCATTTCGAAACATCTTCCATGGCAGCAGAACGAGCGGTGTAATTGATAGGCATAGTTGGTCTGTTTTTTTGTCGAAAGTATAGTTCTAATTTCTTTTTATAGATGGTTTTCAAAAATAATTGAAATTTTAGAATTAGGAAAACTATTTTTGCACTACAATCAATGCTATAACCAGCCCTTTTCTATGAAGAAACTGCTTTTTTTATTTGTGTTAG
>CALHBQ010000183.1 GCA_937930815.1 uncultured Saprospiraceae bacterium
GTGGTAGAAATGGTTTGGTTTCGTGGAATTCATTGGCTGAGTCGCTCTTTGGAAGTTGGGAAAGAGTACATCGCCTTCGGGAAAGTCAATGAATTTAATGGCAAATTCAATATCCCGCATCCAGAAATAGAAGCAGTTAATGTGCTAAATGCACGGGAGGAATCCACTTTTTCACCCGTTTACGCAAGTACCGAAAAACTGAATAACCGAGGGCTCGACAGCAAAGGACGACGTAGGATATTAAAGACCTTATTTGACCAGATTTCGATGGGAGAAGACCTACCCGAAAATTTGCCAAATTATATGATTGAGAAACTGAAACTGGTTCCTCATTCATTAGCGATGAAAAATATCCATTTTCCAAAATCACAAAAGGAATTGGATTTGGCGCGTTTCCGATTAAAGTTTGAAGAGTTGTTCTTTTTGCAATTGCGACTATTGCGTATCAAGCGCCGAAGAGTTGACGAAGTCAGAGGTTTTGTTTTTAAAGTGGTGGGTGATTATTTTCACCAGTTTTTCAATGAAAAATTACCTTTTGAATTGACTGGAGCGCAGAAAAGAGTGGTTAAAGAAATTCGTCGAGATTTAGGTGCTGGTTCACAAATGAATCGTTTGCTACAGGGAGATGTGGGAAGTGGAAAAACGATTGTTGCCCTGCTGAGCATGCTCATTGCGATTGATAATGGTTACCAAGCGGTACTGGTTGCTCCAACCGAAATTTTAGCACAACAGCACTACATCGGTATCACAGAAGACCTCGAAGGTTTGGATTTGAAAGTCGCTTTTCTCGCAGGAAGTGTCAAAGGCAAAAAACGCAAACTGTTACTCGAAGAACTCGCCGAGGGCAAAATCAATATTTTGGTAGGAACGCATGCGGTGTTTGAAGATCCCGTAATTTTTAAAAATTTAGGATTAGCGATTATTGATGAACAACACCGGTTTGGAGTGGCTCAACGTTCCAAACTTTGGAAAAAAAGTAGTCCATTTCCAGCCCATATCATGGTAATGTCTGCAACGCCGATTCCTCGAACTTTGGCGATGACTTTGTACGGCGATTTGGAAGTTTCAGTCATCGACGAGTTACCTCCGGGCCGTAAAGAAATCGATACCTCTCATAAAATGGAAGGCCACCGTTTACGCCTCATCGGTTTCATGAAAGAACAGATAAAACTCGGTCGCCAAATCTATATCGTTTACCCACTCATCGAAGAATCCGAAAAACTTGACCTCGCCAATTTGATGACGGGTTACGAAACACTTTTACGTGACTTCCCGATGCCTGAGTATCAAATCAGCATCGTCCACGGTCGTATGAAAGCTAAAGAAAAAGACTTTGAAATGCAGCGTTTTATCAAAAACGAAACGCAAATCATGATTGCGACGACAGTAATCGAAGTTGGGGTAAATGTTCCAAATGCCTCCGTCATGATTATTGAAAATGCCGAACGATTTGGCCTTTCACAGCTGCATCAATTACGTGGAAGGGTAGGGCGTGGAGCCGAAAAGAGTTATTGTATTTTGATGACGAGTTACAAACTGTCAGATAACTCAAAAGAACGTCTGGCAACCATGGTTAGGACCAACAACGGTTTCGAAATCGCGGAAGCTGACCTAAGACTTCGTGGTTCTGGAAACATTGAAGGCACACAACAAAGTGGGGTCATCAACCTCAATCTCGCCGACCTCGGCACAGATCAAAAAATCCTAACAACTGCACGCGCCGTTGCTACACAAATTCTCGAAAAAGACCCGAAATTGGAACATCCAGCCAATGCTCGATTGGCTGCCCACATGAGACAGAAGGCGAAGAATATTAAGGTTTGGAGTCGGATAAGTTAAGGACGCTGAGGCGCGGTGACGCGGAGCATAGTATCAGCACAATGTGTACTTCGAGCGAAGCCGAGAAGCACAGGCGCAGAGCTTCTCTTTGCGCCTTTGCATCTTTGCGTTCATTTAAAAATCCTAATCAGTATAATAAGATCCAAAAATAATATTCATCTCATCGGTACTCAGTATTCCAAAATCTAAAGTCTGATTCGTATCATTATTGTAAATGGTTTCTCCACGAAGTCCCTCACCAGGTTCTAAAGTAAGAGGCGGATCATATTGTCTAAGAATAGGATGTTCCCAATCGTTCGTGAAATAAACCAACTCGCCATCACGAGGTCCTCCTTCTATAAAAACTCGGAACTCTTCCATCTTCTGGTGAGCATGCGTCGTAAGCATAAAAATATGGCGGCGTTCATTAAATCTATATTTAGTATTTACAGTCGTTCTTTGGTTTGGAGGTAACCTGAAATTTTGATTATTTAGAAATAGTTGCTCAGCGATATGATCCACGTCCGATTCATCAACGGTATGTAAATTGGCATAGACTTCTGCTTCTACAGGTTCATTTCCATAGTTGACATAATGAGAGTTGAGGTCAAAGGATTTGTTCGCAGATACTTTGATAGCAACTCCTTCTGGCAATGTATAATCTGTCTCTCTCAGTTGAGTTCCAAAAACCCAAATTTGATCTTCGATGCTATTTAGCGTTGAAAAATTGTAGGAGCCAGTACCATTATGTAAATCACGCGTCTGATCTTGATTGGGCAAGTTGGCGCCATTTTCAAAATCATATAAAATAAAGTGGTGACTTCCTTTTCGCATTCTTACTTCAAAGCGATTGACATAGACATCTTCGGTATTTCCTACTTTTTTGTACTCATAAATTTCGCGTTCAGCGCCAGGTCGTGCTTCAAATGGCCCTAAGTGCATCTGATAACCATTGGTAGGCAAAGGAAGTGGTTCGAAATTTTCGTCTGGTGCTTCAAAGATAGATTCATCTTCCAATAATTTTTCGTCAGCCACAAAACCTGTTTCGGGGGAACCCGCCACAATCCATTGTCTCACATATTCCAACTCGCCGTTGGTCAATGACTCATTTCCAAGAGGCATTTGTTCGCCATACTCAGGATGATCTTGGTAGAAATGTTCTTGATCTGGTGCATTAATTTTTTCCCAAAGGAAGCTGGTGTACAAACTACTCAAGCCATTTTGTTCCAATAAAAAAAGACCATCAGCAGCGGCTGCCATATTGGTCGGTCGTTTTCCGATAAGGTTTTGAAATGCAACATCTTCCGTTAAAATCAAACCTGATTGATTGGCGAAGGTGTTCCCAGAAGTATGGCATTCAACACATTTTGGTGCAAAAATCCTTTTTTGAATCAAATCCCAACTGGAGGTGTAATCACTTGTTGGCGTCGGATCTGTTGGCTCTGGTTCGACCACTGGATCTTTTTGACAACTGAGAATAATTGCAATAAAAAGGATAGAAAGAAAAATTAAACTTCGGTTAGACATTGGTTTCTGATTTTAATTTGAACGGCATGACGTAAATAGGATTTCAAAATTAGAAAATTTAATAGTACTTTCAAATGTGGAAATTATAATTAAATCATAAAACCGAACCTATGAAAAAATCAAATATTATAGTTGTCTTACTCTTTTTGATAGGCCATTTTGTTCAAGCTCAAGTTCCATGTTCCTACGAAGCAATAATTGAACGAATGAAAGTACATAATCCCAACGTCGAATCGGAACTGTTTGAAAATGAGGTTTTTACAAAACAATTTATTGAACAATTGAAAACTGATGGGCAATTCAAAGGGCAGGCAGATTTTAAGGTTCCCGTCGTTTTACATATCTTTCATATTGGTGAAGATGGGAAAATAGACATGGAACAAGTCCACTCAGGTTTGAAGGTTTTGAACGATGATTTTAATGGTAGAAATGAAGGTTGGAATACGATCGATTTAGCATTTGATTCGATAAAATCTTCGATAGATATTGAGTTTTGTCTCGCAACCGTTGACCCTGATGGCAACCCAACCACAGGTGTAAATTATTACGAAGATGAGGATGCTTTTTATAATGAAGGCAACGTCTTTCGATATGCTTGGGATAATTTCAAATACTTCAATATTTATATGCCGAAGTATGTTTTTGGCGAACCTTCCAACTTTACAGCTTATGCATATCTGCCAAATCTAAATGGAACTGAAAACAATCGTGATGGCATCTTTTACAGTTCCATCAGATGGGGTTATGGCGAAAAATCTGAACTGGATGAGGGGCAAGATTGGGCATCGGTCGTAACGCACGAAGTTGGGCATTGGCTCAATTTACAACATACATTTAGTGGAGGATGTGGTGTGCAAAATGATTTTGTAGATGATACTCCACCAACCTTGGGCAGTGGCATCGAACTCAGTGGCTGTAATAATAATGACTTCTCATGTGGCGTGAAAACCAACGGTTCCAATTTCATGGATTACAATCATGATTGCAAAAAGATGTTTACACAAGGTCAAGTGGATAGAATGTTGGCCGCACTTTATCACCCCGCAAGAATTCAGTTGTGGTCTCCTGAAAATTTAGCTGAAACTGGTTGTGCTCCTCCTCCAACCAAGACCGATGATTTGTCGAGTAATTTAGACGTAAAAGTTTTTCCAAATCCGTCAAATCAGCAATTGCATTTTGAGATAAGCGAGACACCTGCTCGATTGACATTTTTTGATATGAATGGAAAAGCTGTTTTAGTTGAAAAGTTGACAACGAATCGCACAACCATTAATACTTCCTTATTAAAAAGGGGCATTCACTTTTATCAAATCAATACAGACTCAGAAGTATTAAGTGGGAAGATTTTGATTCAACATTAAGTGCACTTTTAACTTACTACTCATATTTTTTAACCAACAATTATAGACATGAAAATTAATTTTGAAAATCGAAAAATTGCGGATAACTGCACATTTATTGCCTATTGTCTCATCATCGTTATTTCCTTTTTGGGAATTTTGGCGATTGCAGATGGACTTTTTAGATGGGATATTTTATCTCCAGGAATAGAGAAAGTGGCTTATCTCATCATGTTCTCAAGTGTTATCATTATTTTCAGTGCCTTCCTTATAAGTCTGATGGTCAATATGAATATCATGTCTCAAAGCATGGAAGATATTTCTAAACATTTAAACCAAAAGGAAGATGACACAGACGATTGAGATTAAAGGAGGAACTATCATAAAATTACTGTCAGTTCTGATTGGATTGGCCTTGATGATATTTTTTTTGAACAGTTATGATCAAAATAAAAAATCAGATTTATTAAAAAAGAATATTGAATTACTGGAAAATTCTCCCGTAGTGAATAGAATAAAAAACAACCTGATTGGCTATGACAGTTTGCCACATAATAAGGTAGAAGAGATTAAATCAGAATTAGCAATCTTAAAGGAAGAAACAGAAGGTATTTATTTTTACAGACCGAAAGTTATCTTTGAAAGTGAGGATAAATTTTTGACTATTTCCAGTCAAAATCATGGCTATTATAATAAAGATGTTAGGTCACCGATTGACAGTAAAACAGAAGCTATTGTCACAGAAATACGAAAACCTGACACAGGTGTTTTTGAGGTTTTAGATAAAGCAAATAGAGGAAAAAAAGACAGAAGAATAATATTACCACTAACGGAAAGAAACCAAAAGCAGGCCTATTTGTTAATTAAATATCGAGAGCGTAATTAGTGGAATGGATTTTTTTGTCACAAAATCTCAACCTTTACGTCTTAATATATGGAGGCATTTTTGAAGTTTACCTCCTTTGGACTTGAAAAAGAGTTGCTTTAAATAAAACCTTTTTCAACTTCAGTTTTTATTATATATATTTGAGTATCGTAAATCTTTAAAAGACTAAAAATAAATTATAATGAGTAAATTCGATCGTTTTGGCAAATCCAGTAATCCAATGTTTAAGACAGAAGCTCGTGCAGACGAGCGAGTGCTTGACGAAGGGATGATTGGTCAGTCGTCAGGGGAACTGATGACCGTAAATGGTGCCGTTAATAAATCATTTATCCTTTTTGGGATAATGTTGTTTGGTGCTGCAATAGGTGCCATGTTTCCAATGCCAGCTTTGCAACTTCCGTATATTTTTGCAGGTATGGCGGTCTCTTTCTT
>CALHBQ010000184.1 GCA_937930815.1 uncultured Saprospiraceae bacterium
TATCAATCTCGGAGCAGGGACTTACACCGTGGCATATCGTTATACCAACGGAACTTGCCCAGTCATTGATACCACGTTGAATTTGAATGCAGCAGGTGGATTTATGGTTTCAAACTTAGCCATAACAGATGCAACGGCCTGTAACGATACTGATGGAGCGGTTACAATTACTGCCTCAGGAGCAGGTAATTTAGAATACAGTATTGATGGAACCAACTGGCAAGCATCTAATACATTTTCCAATTTAACATCAGCAAGTTATACTTTGAGTATGAGATTTGATGATGGTTCTTGTGAATCAATTGTTCAAATTTTTAATATAAATGTGACTCATAGCTTGCTTTTAAATAATGTGACAAGTTCTAATATCACCTCTTGTTCAAATACAGATGGTAGAATAGAATTTTTCGCGACAAGCGTAGATCCTTTAGAGTATAGTATTGATAATGGAGCGACTTTCCAAGCCAGTTCAATTTTTGATAATTTGGCTGCTGGAAATTATACGCCGGTTGTGAGAACGGTTGGATTCAATTGTTCAATAACTGGTGCAGTTCAAACCATTGATGCACCGACTCAGTTGGTGGTTCAAGATGTATTTATCAATCATCCAGTCAACTGTGGTGTAGATGATGGCTCGATTCAAATTCAAATGGCGCCGGGCAATGGCTCTATCGAATATTCAATTGATAATGGAGCGACTTACTCCGGGACGAATTTATTTCAGAACCTTGGAGCAGGGACTTACAATATTTTAATAAGAAAATTTGATGGCTCATGTGTAACGACCTATGCCAACAATCCAGTGATGATTGTTGCGCCAACTCCGCCATCAGCAATGGCTTCGATTACTGAGCCAACTTGTGATATGTCAGATGGAAGCATTACGATTACCGCAATGCCCAATTCCAATCCGAACAATTTACCAATTGAATATTCTTTGGATGGTATTACTTACCAAACTTCAAATGTGTTCAATGGTTTACCGGAAGGCAGCTACATGGTGCATGTAAGATTGGAAAATAGTTCATGCAAAACACAAATTGATGTGATGTTGACAGAACCTGCTGGCTGCGACCCATGTCCAGACGTCATTCGTAGAGATACCATTGAAATCAATGAAGCGGATTTGATGAATCCAATGTGTATTCCAATGTATTTATTGGCCAACAATAATTATAATTTGACTTTGGATGGAAATGCTATCACAAATGAAGGTGGTTGTTTGCCTGATTCAAATTATTTCTACGGTTATGTTCCATTGATAACATTGGGTGGATCAGATGGTCCATTTGAGTTGGTATCATGGGTTTTTAATGGAACTACTTTTAACGGAACGTATAATACTTTAGATGACTTGGCCGATGCCATGAATACATGGGACCCAACCAATAACTGGTTGAATGAACCATCCGTATTTGCCTTAGGTGGAGGTTCCGCAGGAAATATATATGGAGACATGGTCATTCGTCATGTACGAACAAATCGAACAGTTTCTTTACAGGTAAATAGTTTTGCTGCTTTCGCTGGAACACAAGTGACGGTAACTGGAGTGGGATGGCATCAAATAGTTGCCACCAATCCGACCGATGGTTGTACGGATATGATTGACATTAATATTATCGCAACACCAGCACCTGCTGGAGAAGTGGTTGATATTTATGAAACGACTCCGATGAATACGACATTATCAGTTTGTAATTTATCAAGTTATTTCACCAATCCATTTGACAATCCGGCCCTTTGCGGGAATGGAGCGACAGGTAATGTAACAGTTGGAACTTGTACAGACTACCAGCCAAATGCTGATTGGGTAGGCTACGATGATTTCTGCGTGGTCTCTTGTAGAATGGTTGGAACGGCAACGGTTTGCGATACGGCTTATGTCCATGTAGCAGTCACGCCACCAGCTGATAGATTCTCTATGACGATGAATCCAGGAATGACAATGGATACTTGTTTGACTGATTATTTACAATTAGGAATGGCAAACTATATTGTAACAAGTTGCGGTGGAACCGATGTTACTTTTTCAGCGCAAGCTGGAAATCTAATGTGTGGAACCTTAACACCTGCTGCTGGTTTCACAGGAACAACAGAGGTTTGTATCGTTCACTGTGATGATGTGGGGAATCCGTTGGGACCAATTTGTGATACAACTATTATTGATGTAACGGTAGGAATGCCAGTTGGTCAGGTCGTTGATATTTACCAAACGACTCCGATGAATATTCCACTTTCTATTTGTGATTGGTCAACTTACTTTACCAATGCATTTAGCAATCCAACCCTTTGCGGGAATGGTGCGAATGGAAATGTGACGGTTGGCTCATGTGCCGATTATGTGCCAAATGCAGATTTTGTTGGTTACGATGAATTCTGCGTGGTTTCATGCAGTATGATTGGAGGAACAACGATTTGTGATACGGCATTTGTCCATGTGGCAGTTCTGCCTCCAACGGATAGGATTTCAATAACAACCGATCCAGGAGTAGCAGTCGATACTTGTTTGACGGACTTTTTGCAATTGGGTGCTTCGAGTTATATCGTAAGTAGCTGCAACGCTAATACAGATGTGACCTTTTCGGCTTCAGCCGGCAATGAAGCATGTGGAACCTTGACGCCAGCTGCTGGATTCACAGGTCAGACTGAGGTGTGTATTGTGCACTGTGATAATGTGCCGAGCCCAATGGGACCAATTTGTGATACGACGATTGTAACGGTTACCGTTGCAATGCCATGTACAATGGAAATCATTGATGTTGATACTATTTATACAGAGGGATATGGTGGAGTTGCAGGTGTTTGTTTACCGATTCCATTCCTAAATTTCTCGGATTATGAATTGACTTTAGATGGTCAATCATACATGGATATCAGAAGTGGATGTGATACAGATTCAATCTTTTCATACTTATATTTCTCTTTCCCTGGTGGCGGTTTTGATGGCCCTTACAATGTAGCATGGGAGATTGACGGCGTTCCACGTATAGGAACAGTGCAAGATGTAAATGAGTTGGTTGACTCTATGAATGTTTGGGATCCTGCTGGAGAGTGGGAGATTATCACTCAAATTTTCTCCATTACCGGAAAACGAAATGGCTATCCTGCAGGTCCGATTACGCTTACTCAAATCAATACTGGTTTGATGACAACGGTGATGCCAGGTAATACTAGTGCTGTTAATGGTTCCGCTATCGTAATAAATGGGGCAGGGCTTCACTCATTAGAGTTGTTGGATGAAGATAATAATTGTTCGGATCAAGTTTATATTGTTATGAATGACAATCCGTTGACAAGAGATACGATTTATTTGAATACAAATGTGGACGAGACCATTTCTAATGAATGTCTTTCTGTTGTTGAAATACCAGGCATGCCTAATAGAATTGAATCATGTGGTGCCCCTATGAATGGTGCTGCTGATTTGAACAATGTTCCATGTTTTGACTATACACCAAATCTGGGTTTTGTTGGAAATGATACCATGTGTTTGGTCTTGTGTGATTTGAGTTTCCCGAATGTTTGTGATACGACGGTGGTCATTATCACAGTAGGCGATATACCAGTTTGTGAAATTTTCGCTGACGATATGTTGACACGTGAATTGGATACCTGTGCAACTGGCGGAACAGTTTGTTTGCCGTTAGACCCTTCGACCATCTCAGATTATACTTTTACAGATAATGGAATGGCTTACATGGGTGCAACGACTGGATGTGATTTTGATACGACTTATTTGTACAATTTGAATTTGTTGACTGGGACAACGATGGGTACGCTTGATAGCTGGACTTTTAATGGAAATACTTTTTCAACTGTATTTAATAGCTATCAAGATATTGCAGACTCAATGAATGTTTGGGATCCTACTGGAAACTGGATGTTAAATCCAAACCAAACGATATCAGGTGGAACACCGTCAATTGATTACAGTGGTTTTGCGGTTACGATTGCTACCAACATGGTGATGATTCCAAGAGAAGCGCAATTTTCACCAAACGGCGTAGCATTTGAGTTGACAGAAGGAACACACCAATTTGTCGCAATGGATATGACTGGATGTACTGATACACTTCAACTGGAAGTGGTTTGTCCAAATGATATTCGAGATATCGTGACGGATACGACGATGAGTGTAGGAGATACTTATCAGGTTTGTCTCAGTGATTTTAATTTAAATATAGACCCAAGTGATATTGCTACGATTGTCAATAATTGTAATAATTCATCGCACGTTGATTTTATCTACGGAATGGCAGATAACTGTCTGACTTTGATGGGTTTATCAATTGGGCAAGACACCGCTTGTTATGAAATCTGCTTGAATAGTGGACAATGCTTTACATGGAATGTTTATGTAAATGTCAACAATGGCTGCAACGATTTTATCACACCAGAAAGCAGTGTCATAGGAGTTGATTGTTCAAAGGATAGTTTGTTTGTATGTGTAAGAGGTTTCCGCGACATCAACAATGCTGACTTTAATATGGAAATTGATGGGGTGCCTTATACGCAACCATTGGTGACTTGCGGATTGGATAGTACCTTCTTTATCAGTTACAATACGCTACCAGGTGGAGGTACCGCTGGCCCATATGAAATTACTTCATGGTTTATCAATGGGGTAGAGTTCATGGGGGAGTTCAATGATATTCCAGCTTTGATTGATTCTTTCAACGTATGGGATCCGACAGGTGACTGGCGATTGAATAGTTCGGGCGTTTCGATTACAGGAGGTAATCCTCGTAATAATTACGGAACTATTTTCGTCGAACAAATCGCAACGGCAAACCCAGCAACCATGAGTCCCAACACATTGATTGTGGCGACAGGGCTTGGGTTTTATATGCCGAGCTTAGGCAATCACACCCTTTCATTCTTACGAATAGTAGATGGGTGTCGTGATACTATTAATATCAGTACCACTTGCGTGGGAACAACGACCATCAGAGATACAATTGATATTGCCGAAACAGGAAGCGGATGTTTGCCTACCAATGAATTGGTCGGAGGCTTCTCCGAAATTTTTGATTTCTGTTCCAATGACAATGGCACTTCTGTGATATTTGATTGGAGTCCTCAAGATACTTGTATCACTTATGAAGGACTCGCTGTGGGTGAAGACCAAGCATGTTTCATTGTTTGTGATAGTTTGGGTGTTTGTGATACGACTTACTACATTGTCTCAGTCGTTGATCCGAATGATACCATTCCAATCGAAGCGAATCCTGATACATTGACAACGCTCAAGGATATGACGATGGTCATCAATGTACTGGGGAATGATAGTTTCAACCCTGCAACAGATACGATTTTCATCACCGTACCTCCAATGAATGGAACAGCTTCTTTCAATACAGATGGTACGTTGGAATATATACCGAACCCAGGCTATTGTAGTGATGATGTGCCTGATGCTTTACAATATGCAATTTGTGATAATGCCTTGACGGTTTGTGATACCGCACTGGTTACGTTGATTGTCAACTGCAATGATTCACTTTTTGTGCAAAATGGTTTTTCACCAAATAACGATGGCTTCAATGATGTCTTCAGCATCTTAGGTGTCGAGCAATATCCGAACAATAACCTCAAGATTTATAACAGATGGGGTAATCGGGTATTCGAAGAAAATGGATATAGGAACACGTGGATTGGAGATTGGGAAGGCGTTGACCTTCCAAGTGGAACCTATTATTATCTATTTGATACTGGAGAAGGAAATGTAATTTCTGGATACTTGCAAATTCATCGGTAATTAAATGATGGATTAATGGATAGTCCATTAACCGATGATGAATATTATTTGCCCCACAACTTATGGATAGGTTGTGGGGCTTTTTTTTTTTGTTATCGCCCAAAAAAACAGCTTGTCCAGAACTTGCTTCGGGAAAATAAAAAAAGCTCGTCAGATACAAAGGCCTGCCGGCTGTATCTGACCTGCCTCCCTCCCCGTGCGACGAGTTCACATAAGTATCATTATAATAATGAAATAGAAAAATGCTCTTGGAAATCATCTAAGAGCATTTTTGTGCCTACCACCACGGATAAAATTTTAAGCTGCGAACCATACTTTTTATTTCTTTGGAATTTTTTGATTAAAACGATAACCGACATTGAATCTTCCATAAGGAAGGAATCCAATCTCGCCGCCTGTGAAGTCTCTTCCGATTCCTCCTGTCCATTCAAAAGTTATGTTTCTTCTGGAGACCCATTTGTATCCAAACAAGAATCCAAGTCCAGCGCCACCGTCATCACCATCGAGGCTTCCAACTGTACCCAAAAAAGTGCCTAATAAAAAACGATCAGCTCCTTTACGTGGCCTGAAATAATGTTTTCCATTTATATACAAGGCACCTCCACCTTGCCCAAAAGCAATGTCCATACCTATTCCAAAATCATCATTGATATTGTAATCAAAGCCAAAAATTCCTACTTCAAAAAGTAATGCAACAGGATTTACGGAGACTTCAACCTGTGCCTTAGATTGAAAAGAGAAAAGAAAGAGCGTAGCAAAAATTAATATGGTCTTTTTCATGTTTTGAAATTTTAGTTTTGAAATGCTCTAAAGTAGAAAACGATATTGAAAATAAGATTGTGAAATCAAATTTTATGAAATATTTATCATTGGATTTAGTGATCTGGAAAGTTTGTTCTCAGTGAAAATTGAGTTGCTAATTCAAAATCACCTTTTTTCTAATAAATTCTCCAGAGCTCAATTTCAATTCTAAAAAATAAATTCCTGATAAAAACGAATTGATTTCAATTTCACCTTTTGACAAATTTTTCAAATTAAATGTCTGTTTGAGTGAACCTGAAATATCAAATAATTGAGCAGTTTGTATTTTAAAATCGGAAGGTACTTCGATCTGAAATTTTCCAGAAGTCGGATTTGGATACACCTTAACCTGATGCTCAATTGTAGCATTACTCACTCCAACAGACTGACATCCATCATTGAAAATGTAAACACCTTGGACAGCTATACTATCGGGGAATTGGGTTAAATATAATTTGACATTCACCTGTGCGGTGCCGGCAACTTCGAATGACATAACTCGAATTTGCAATGCTAACTCTTCATTTGGTTCGATGAAAACTGGGCCGAGCCAATCCGTTGTATCTACTCCTGGAGGAGCACTAATTCGGCCATCTTCAATGCTAAAATTCCATTGAATAGGAGCACAGATAATATCATACTTCCAATTATATGATTGTCGTTGATTTGATCTATTGATAACGATTCCATCACCTTTTGCAAAATCATCAGATCCAATTTCTGCATAAATAGTATCGTTTGGAAGTAGTTCGATGATTGGTTGAGCGCTAAGAAAGGCGGCTCCAAAAATTAAAAACAAAAGTGCAATAGCTATTTTATTCATGTTGTAATAAATTTTAGTTTTAAAATCAACTCTAATTTAGCGATTCAATTTTGCAAAAAAAAATGCCCTTGGAATCATCCAAGAGCATTTTTTGTGGCAAACTGCAAACTGCCACGAATAAATTCGTGGACTGCTGATTGCCAACTGAATTAGTCTTGCTTTGCAAAGACCTTTTTCAATAAATCAGACTTACGGTCGGTTACATTTTCACGAATAGAAAGTTCTTTCTTTTCAACTAAATTGAATAAACCGAGCAATGCTTTTTGAGCAACGTAGTCATCCAATTCAGGGTTTGCTTTAGAAACAAAAGGTAATTTGTTGTGTGCCGTAACTGCTTTTCTCCAATAGTCACGCGCCTTTACTTCATCCAAAGATGCTTGTATAACAGGCATAAATTCCGCAAACAAATTATCGAAGGTTGATTTATGCAAATAAGTCGTCGCAGCGTTTTTCTCACCCAAAAGAATATTTTTCGCATCCGCAAAACTCATTCCCTTGATAGCGTTTATGAAAATCGGTTTTGCTTTTACGGCAGCGATTTCAGCAGCGCGATTCATTTTTTCTTCGAGTCTTTTTTCAACGCCATTCCAACCTGGAACCCGTGCTAATTTTTTAGCAACTTTCTGAGCATCTTCCGGCAACAATATTTTATAAGGACTTTTGTAATATCCATCTGTTGCTGAAAGGAAGTCAACTGCCTCGCCGACACCTTCGTTGAGGGCTTCTTTCAATCCTTTTCCAATATCAGCTTGAGATAGGACATCGGAATCACCTGCCTTTTGCATTATTTTTTCTTTGGCTTTATCCGCCTCTTTGAGTAGTTTTCCAAATTGCGCATTTGCAGTAAATGTAAATGCTAAAAGTAATAGGGGAAGTATTGATTTCTTCAACATGATTTGATGTTTTTAATTAGAAATTTAGGATTTTGGTATAATCCACACAAAGAACGATTCAAAATGGAAAATTCTACAATTTGGCAGGAAAATTATTATTTGCTTAACAACAGATGTCTGGTTTGAGGCAATTTGGATTGGATTAATTCAAGTCGGCAGCTACAGAGGCCGTAGCCTGAGCGGAGTCGAAGGCTACAAACGCAGAGACCTAATGTTTCCACTTTTGTTGACTTCGACTTCGCTCAGCCAACACTTTTGTGGATAGACCGCAACTTGGATTATTCAAACTTCGGTTCGAACCAAGGAATCCCAAACAGTCCTCTTTTTTGTAGAATAATGACCTTATCTCCTTTTGGCAATTCGTGATATTTATCTTTATAAAGTTTTAAATTATAGTTTTCAGTTGCTTGATCCCATGGCGTTATTTTTAAATGGAATTGCCCATCATCATTCTTCTTTTCAAGAATAGTTGAATGAAAAATTTCAGCAGGGGAGGAGTCGAACTCACAGTTTAAAAATATGATACCTGAAGCAGCATAGAGCGTAAACAAAATAGAAAAGAATATTATCGGAAATTTACTTTCAGGTTCTTCTTCAGGTTTGGTGACGGCCAATTTTAAAACGATATAAATCAGCAAAATACCAATAGGAATTGCGGTTAAATAGACCATTCGATAATCTAAAATTTCATACCCCAATCCCGCCAGAGATGCACTTAAACTTCCAATTACTAACGGCAAGGCCATCGTAGGCGTATAGCTACTTTCTTTTCCTTCAATATTCGTTAAGCCTTTAAAATAAAGCATTGTGAGAATGCAAGCCGGAATTATAAAAAATGAAATAACGACTGATTCGAAATAAAAATAGGAAGGTAAACCATATCCAATGAAGAAAACAATAACCGAAATAGCAGAAAGGAAATGAATGAAATATCCAGCTTTCTTGATTTTTAACTTTCGAGTTCGAAGGTCGTTTCCATAAACTTTATTGGTAAGAATTAGCTCTTTTTCAATTTGATATTCTTCATAATTTAAATCAACAAAGTGCGAATCGAGCCATGAAATGAATTTGTCTAAGTTCTCGATATAGGTCGAAACTTTGATTCTTTTATGGGTATGATATTTTGGGATAATGAAGATATAATTCTCTGTTTTTCGATATCCTTTGATATCACTTTTCAATAATTTTCGAGTAAAAATACTATTGCGCCAAGTTATGTTTCCATTTTTTTTGGTGATGAAAACGTGTTTTCGCATATCATAAATTCCTAAAATAGAAAGGCAAAATACGACAGTCGCTAAAATGAAAAATCCAATTTTTGCATAAAAATCTAAATTGTCAAAGTAGCCTGGCAGAAAGATAGTTGCTGCCATGCCGCCAAAAAGTAGAGCAAATATTACCAATGAAATATCTGAAAAAATCCGCCAACCTTTTGCAAATCGATATTCTTGCATTTTTGAAATTACGTTGATTGATCAAATTCGTTTTGAATCTTCTCAAAAAACATACCCACGTGTAATCCATCCATCAATGCATGATTCACTTCTACTGAAAT
>CALHBQ010000185.1 GCA_937930815.1 uncultured Saprospiraceae bacterium
TCCATCCAATTCAAGGAATCGAAAATTCGGAAAACATCAATTCCATTTTTTGAACTTTCTTCAATGAACTTTTCAATTAAATTATCAGGATATGCTTTATAACCCACTGCATTCGATCCTCTCAAAAGCATTTGAAATAAAGTGTTTGGAATCGCTTCTCTTAATTTCTGAAGTCGCCTCCATGGGTCTTCTTTCAAAAATCTAAGTGAAACATCAAAGGTTGCTCCACCCCAAACTTCCATAGAAAACAAATCAGCTCCGTGGTGTTTTGCGAAACTTTCGGCAACTTCCACCATGTCATATGTTCGCACTCGAGTTGCCAATAATGATTGATGTGCATCTCGAAAAGTCGTATCGGTGTACATTATTTTAGAGTTGCTTCTCACCCATTTTGAAAATTTCTCCGCACCTAAATTTTCCAGTTTTTGTTTGGTCCCTTTTGGGAAATTTTTGAAGTGCCTTGAAGGTGGGACAACAGGTTCTTTCAATATCACATTTGGGTTCACTGCTTTTATATCAGGATGACCATTCGTGATAACTTCTCCGAGGTAATTGAGCAGCTTGGTTCCTCTGTCTCTCCAATTTGGTTGCAACATCAATTCAGGATTATTGCCGATGTAATTTACGGTAATATTTCCTTCTCTAAAATTCTTATCATTTAATAAATTCAACAAAAATCCTACGTTGGATTTTACGCCTCTAATTCTAAACTCTCGCAAGGCTCTGTGCAAGCGATTGGAAGCATCATCGAGGGTCATTCCCCATGCTGTAACTTTCACCAACATGCTATCAAAAAACGGAGAAATGGTCGCTCCAGAATAGGCACTTCCTGCATCCAATCTGATACCAAAACCACTTGCAGATCTGTAAGCAACTAACCTACCATAATCAGGTTTGAAATTCTCTGCAGGGTCTTCGGTAGTAATTCTACATTGAACTGCCACTCCTCTATAATTTATGTCCTTTTGGCTGCCTAAACCAATTCTTTTATCTTTTAATGAAACGCCCTGAGCGATTAGAATTTGTCGTTTTACAATATCAATTCCAGTAATTACTTCTGTAATCGTATGCTCAACTTGTATTCTCGTATTAACTTCAATAAAATATATATTCTCCTCTTTATCAACCAAAAACTCAACCGTTCCGGCATTTGAGTAGCCGATGTGTTTACAAATAGCTAAAGCATATTTATATAAATCATTTCTGGTTTTTTGCATTAAAGAAATCGACGGTGCCATTTCAACCACCTTCTGAAATCTGCGCTGAACAGAACAATCTCTTTCAAAAAGGTGAACCATGTTTCCATAGTTATCCCCTAATATTTGAACCTCTAAATGCTTTGGATCTTCGATATATTTTTCAACAAAAACTGCTGGATTTCCAAAAGCCGTTTGCGCCTCTCCTGATGCTTCTTTAAAAGCAGATTCCACCTCTTTTTCTGAACGCACTACGCGCATCCCTCGACCACCGCCTCCAGTTGCTGCTTTGAGCATAACTGGATAGCCAACTGACTTTGCAATTTTCTTTAAATCGCCAATTTTTTCAATCGCTCCTTTACTCGCTGGAACGATAGGAACACCTGATGCAATTGCTGCTTTTTTTGCTAAAATTTTGTTTCCCAAATCCCTCATGGTTTGAGGAGTTGGGCCGATCCAAATGATGCCCGCTTCAATACAAGCTTCTGCAAATTTTTCATTTTCAGACAAAAATCCGTAGCCAGGGTGGATGGCATCTACCCCATTCTCTTTGGCCGTTTTCACGATTTCTTGAATGTCCAAATATGGCTTGAGTGGATCGTCTTTTTCACCAATCAAATAAGCCTCATCTGCCTTGTATCTATGGAGAGAATACCGGTCTTCGAACGTGTACATCGCGACGGTTCGAATATTCATTTCGGAAGCGGCACGAAAAATACGGATGGCTATTTCACCACGATTAGCAACCATCAATTTCTTGATGGTTTGTTCTTTTATTTTTTTTGGCATAAAGTAGTTTATTTAGAGAGAGCTGTATAGAAAATTCAAAAATGAGTCCGAAAGCTTAATACTAAACGTAAAATTAAAAAATCACTTCACATCATCCGTAAAATGACGCTTACTTTTCCCTTTTGCAAAAGTGTTTTTATTAAAATCATTGGATTTTCCTTTTGCAATAGATAGGGTTTTGAAGTTTTCTTTTTCTAATAATTTCGCCTGATGTACGATTTGACCTGTATGATAAGCAAGATGATTTGACTGCCGAAAAAAGGCTTCAAGAATGGTATGTCCTCCATTTCTAATATAAACAATATCGTTCATGTTTTCTTCTGTAATTTGACTCAATTCATTTTCAACGACTTGCCAAGCTCGATTCCATTTTGCTTTTAACTCTTCAATTGTTCCAAAATTTTCCTCAAATTCTTCGTCTCGATTTCGCCAATCTTTTTCGCCATCTTCCGTTCTAAAATTGGTCCAACGAGAAAGCATATTGCCAGCCAAATGATTTAAAATGATGGCAATTGAATTGGTTGATTCATCATTTTTATATAAAATCTGCTCATCAGACAATTGTTCTAATGACTTGTCTATCAATGATTTATAGTAGAAAAATTGTTTTTTGAATGCGGGAAGGAATTCTGCCATTTTTATAAATATTATTTGCGAACCATCATAGGAACTTCCTTCATCACCAACTGCACTGTTTCTCTAATTCGATGCTCCATCATTAC
>CALHBQ010000186.1 GCA_937930815.1 uncultured Saprospiraceae bacterium
AAAAAACTCTATGAGCATTTAGGCGATATTGATTATTTCCTTGAGCGAAGGAAGATGGAAAATATGCGGGAAGTAGAACTTCAAAAGAAAGTCGCTGCTGCAAAAAAAGATAAGGTATTGACTACTGAAGAGTTTCAAGAAAGGAAACAAGTTCAGCGTGCTGTCCAAAACGTAGAAAAGAAAATTGCTAAATACGAAGAAGAAATCGCTGCTATCCAAAAGGATATGGAGACCGTTTCTTTTTATGAAAAACCTGACTCGAAGGACATCATGAAAAAATTAGAAACACTCAAAGCAGATTTAGAAAAGGCAATGGAAACATGGGAAGAAGCGCAGCTGAATTTGGAAAAATATGAATAAACTCAACCGTGAGAGAACAATTCAAAACGCACCTTTATCGTCTTATTTCTCCAACTGATAAAATTCTTTTGGCGGTAAGTGGCGGTGTGGATAGCATGGTCATGGCAGAGTTGTTTTTGAATTGTCATTCAAATTTTTCGATTG
This sequence comes from uncultured Saprospiraceae bacterium, assembly GCA_937930815.1. GTDB lineage: Bacteria > Bacteroidota > Bacteroidia > Chitinophagales > Saprospiraceae > JAGQWW01. Next base: position 505 of record CALHBQ010000186.1, read on the forward strand.
CTCATTGCAACTTTCAATTAAGAGGTGAGGCTTCTGATGAAGATGAAACTTTCGTGAAAAATTGGGCCGCGAAAAATAAAGTACCATTTTTTACAACCCAATTTGATACGATTACAGAAAGCAAATCTCAAGGAAAAGGAATTCAAGAAATAGCACGAAAACTGAGATATGAATGGTTCGAAAAAATTTTGAATGAGAATGGTTTTGATTTCATTGCTACTGCCCATCATAAAAACGATTCTATCGAGACAGTTCTATTTAATCTTTCGCGAGGAACTGGTTTAAAAGGTCTGACTGGCATCCAAGCCAAACGAGATAAACTGATTCGACCGCTCCTCTTTTTGAATAAAGAAGAAATTCTAAAACTCGCAGTCGAAAACAAAATTGAATATAGAGAAGACCAATCCAATACCTCCAATAAATACAAACGCAATTATATTCGAAACAAGGTGGTTCCTGAATTCATGGAAATGAATCCTACGTTTGAATCGAATATGGAAAAGAATATCCAGCGGTTCAATAATCTCGATACACTACTTTCCTTTTATTTAGAAAAAACTAAAGCTGAAATCTCAGAAATTAAAAATGGGCAGTTGCATATTTCCAAATCGAAATTGGAAGCACTCCCCCAACCCGCGACTATTTTATTTGAAATTTTAAAAGACAAAAATTTCAACTTTGATCAATGCGAAAACATCATTGCTAATCTATCCCACCAATCTGGAAATCTATTTTATTCAGATTCATATCGGCTATTATTGGATAGAAAATTTTTGATTATTGAAAAAATAGTTGAATCAAAAGAAGTACTTCTCAATATTTCACCTGAGGAGCAAATTCAATTGCCAAACGGAATACTTGAATCCTCTGCTGAATCTAAAATTCCAGCTAAAATTGAAAACTCAAAATCGACAGCTTATCTAGATGCAAGCAAGTTAAACTTTCCACTTACCATTGAAAATTGGAAAGATGGAGACCGCTTCGCTCCTATTGGTATGAACGGAAAAACTAAAAAAATTAAATCTTTTTTGACGGACAAGAAATTATCCAGATTTGAAAAAGAAAGCACCTTAGTATTAAAATCAGAAGGAAAAATCTGTTGGGTAATTGGTCATAGGATTGATGAGAACTTTAAAATCAGTTCGAAATCAATGGCATGCTTCATATTTAAAATTTTAGAATAAAACTTTAACAAATATTATTCTAAATAATATTAAAGAAAGTCGAAATTCGTAAAGAACTGACAACTCCCACATTAAAATAAAAACAAAATATTCCCGAATTACAAACTTATTCCCTCCTTCTTTAGAAAATTGCTTTCACTTCAATTATGGGATACTTTTGCAGTACCAATTTTCGCGTTTCACCTCTCAGCGAAATATTTAACCTGAAATGTTTTCCCCTCTTTTGTATTAGAAAATAAATAACTCATTTCCTCCCTTTTTTTTGAACTGGCACACACATTCCTCCCTTGTGGTTTGCTTTTTGCATAACATAACTATAGCTGTACAACACCATGAGATTACTACCACACAACTTGCGCAAAGTGGGATTTGCGCTTATTGGAATTGGTTTATCAACTTTTTGTTTAGGACAAGACTTAACGATTGGTATCTTCGGAGGCAAATCAAGTTACGTCGGAGAAATGCAATATGAGTATTTCAATCCTGATGAATCAAATTTAGCCCTTGGCGGTTCTATTACTGCCAACTTTTCTGATCGATTTGGCATCAAAGCCGAATACATTCAATCTACTATTTCCGGAAGCGACGCAAACCTGGTTGAACCAGAGTTAGTCGCTCGCAATCTTCATTTTAAGACTTCTCTTCAGGAGTTGTCCTTAATCATGGAATTGACTTTGGTGAAATTTGGAAAGAATCAGAACAAACCTTTAGCTCGCACTTATTTATTTGGGGGCGTAGGAGGTTTATATTTTAATCCACAAGCTTCTTACAATGGCGAAATGGTCAATTTGAGACCCTTAGGAACAGAAGGCCAACTCTTAGACCCCAAGGTTGGGACCTACGAAAAAACTACTTTAGTATATCCTTTTGGAATTGGATTTCAAATCAACTTTACAAAACGTTTAAGCATCGGAACCGAATTAAAATTGAGGTATAGTCAAACAGACTATTTAGATGATGTAAGCGGTCAATATCCAGATGTTCAACTACTCAAGGAGCAAAATCCAATGGCAGGTGACTTATCTTTCAGAACACCTGAGTTGGTTGAAAATTACGACCATAATCCAGCTGGTGAATTGAG
>CALHBQ010000187.1 GCA_937930815.1 uncultured Saprospiraceae bacterium
GATTCAAAAAGAGGAAATGATTAAAGCCTCGAAAGTAGAATCGACGGTTTACTTTGATAAAGATTCGATTTATCATCCTTCGGTAAGTATGCGTTTTGAAATTCCAACGAAAGAGTTGGATTTACGTCGTGGAAAAACGGCCTCTGATCGCGGCCCTTTCTATAGCTCAATGCATAAAATCAATTTTAGTACAGATAACGTAATTTGTAAATTGGCAACAGATTCCATCTTTTTAGGAAAGGCAGGTGTTCAAGTCGCAGGTGCAAAAGAAAGTACGGTCGTTTTTGAATCCATCGAATATTTTAGAGAAAGGGAATTTACAAAAATGCAAAATATTGCAAGTTATAACCCAATATCAATCATAAGAAGAGCGGCTCAATCTGAAGGTAGAAAAATTGAAGCAAACTATTTGGCAAAAAGTTTCGACCCAAATTTTACGGTTGATAATATAAAAGGCTTGTTGTTTCAATTGGTAGAGGAAGGATTTATTGATTATGACAGTGATCAAGAAATCGTTTACGTAAGAGATAAAATCGAACATTTTACGGAATCAAATGCTGAAAAGAAAGATTACGATTATATAAAAATCACTTCTAAGTCGCTGGAAACCAATGCATTACTAACCACCTCAGATTCTAAAATAGAAATGAATGGAGTAGAGAATGTTGAGTTCAGTCCAAGTCAAAGAGTAGGTTTATTGCCTCGAAATAATGAGTTGACCATGACCTACAATCGAAACATGGATTTCGATGGAAAAATGTTTGCAGGTTTCTCTTCCTTGATCGGAAAAGACATGCACTTTAAATATGATGCCTATCATGTCGAGATGGATAGTGTCGATTATTTTGACATTTTTGTTCCATCTGGTTTGATAGATGAAGCGAAAAATGAAGGTGAAAAAGCATACTCCATCAGTAGCCGAATTGAAGATTTCAAAGCTGTTTTATTGATAGATGCCCCTTCCAATAAATCTGGAAAAGATGACATCGATCTATTTCCTTCCTTGACGAGTAAAGGCCCAGCCTACGTCAATTATGACAAAAGAAATAAACAAGGTGGCGTTTACAAAAGAGATTCATTTCACTTCGAATTAGATCCTTTCAGTTTCAATTCATTGGATAAATTTACGGAACCAGATGTAACCTTTGCAGGTAATCTAAATTCTGCTGAAATCTTTCCTCGTTTCAAGGAAAGTTTGGTGCTGATGCCGCAAGATTCTTCTTTAGGATTTGTGACAAGAACACCTCCAGAGGGCTATCCTACTTTTTCTGCTAAAGGAAATTTCAACGGAGAAATCGACTTGAGTAATCAAGGGCTTTTGGCAAAAGGAACAGTCAAATATTTGGAAGCCGAAATCAACTCGGAAGACATCGTTTTCCATCCAAAACTGATGACTTGTACGGCCGATAAATTTGATATTGACGAAGTTCGAAATGCAGAACCAGAGTTTCCAAGTGCGCTTGGAAATAAGGTTTCGATTGAGTGGAGACCATATCGTGATAGCATGTACATTCGTTCTCAAGAGGAAAGTTTTAAAATGTATCGCCCTGAGGAACATGACCTTGCAGGGTTGTTGATTTTAACACCAAGTGGACTTAAAGGAGTGGGAGAATTAGATTGGGATAAAGCAAATATGAGTTCAGATTTGTTCAACTTTGGAGCTTATTCCGTAACGGCAGACACCACAGATATTAAGATAAAAGCATTCGATGCAGATGAATATGCCTTGTCAAATTCTAACTTAAATGCAGATGTAGATTTTGATGATCAAAAAGGACTTTTCAAAGCAAATGATGAATTTTTACAAACTACCCTTCCATACAATCAGTATCAAACAACCATGAACGAGTTTACTTGGGACATGGCAAATAGTACGATTGATTTTGCGGCATTGCCGGGGGGATTAGGAACATTTACTTCCATTCACCCAGACCAAGATTCTTTGTTTTTTAAAGGGGAATCAGCTTTTTATAACCTAAAAACGAACCAGTTGAAAATTGGTGGGGTGCCATTTATTAAGTCCTGTGATGCTTTTGTTTATACTGAAACGGGTGATGTAGAAATTTTGCCAGGTGGAGTCATGACGACGCTGAACAATGCCAAAATTGTTTGTGATACCGTCAATAAAAATCATACGATCAATCGAGCAATTGTAGATATTTTAGGTAGAAAAGATTACAAAGCAACAGGTTATTACGAATACAATATTGGTGATAAACAGCAAGAAATCTTCTTTGCAGAGATTTTGGGTGCAAGGGTAGGAAAGGGAGATAGAAGCGAAAAAGCCACTGAAACGAGAGCATCGGGAGCAGTTGAAGAAGGAGCAGATTTTTATATTGATTTAAAAACGAAATTTTTAGGCGATATAGGTTTGCGTTCGAGTTCTACTGCTTTGAATTTTAATGGATTTGCCAAATTGGATACCAAAACTTTACCTGGAAGTACTTGGTTTTCAGTTCAATCAGAGGCAGCGAAGGAAGACTTAAAAATCAAGTTCGATGTTCCTAAAACGATGGACGGTGAAAACCTTCATACAGGTCTTTATTTAAGTAAAGAAACGGCTTTGATGTACCCACGAGTTTTGCAATCTAAGTTTTTTAGAAAAGATGATGCAATACTTCCAGTAGAAGGGCTTTTTGAATATGATAGTGTAAAGGATGAATTTATTTTTGGTGACTCCGCTAAAATCAATAAAACCTCTTTCCAAGGCAATCAAATCATTTTTAATAATAAAAGTGCTAAAGTTCGAATGGAGGGAAAATTCAATGTTTGTGATAGTCTCAAATATTTGAGTGTTGATGTGGTTGGTGCTGCGACTTCTGGTTTTGCAGGGGTTGGGGATACGGTTTCAGGAGTACCTTTTAATGTCAATGCTGAATTTTTGGCAGGTATCGATTTGAAGATTCCTAAAAAGTTGTACAAATTTATGATCAAAGATTTTAAATCTGCTGGCTTTGCTGGTGATCCTGTTTTGTACTCTCCGAAAAGAGAATTTTACAAAAGGGCACTCTCTGAATTGATACCTGAAACGAGTAAAGAATTTGCAGAGGTGATGGCAGGTATTAATGTTGGTGTTTTTGATTTACCGAAGAAGATGAATGATTACTCTCTTTTCTTCTCCTATTTACCGATGAAGTGGGATGTTGATTACCAGTCATTTATCACAACTGAAGCAAAAGTTGGTTTATATTCCATCAACGGAGAGCCAGTAGGACAGCAAGTAACGGCCTATGTTGAATTTAAAATGCCAACGGACGATGATGATAGATTATACGTTTATTTGAAGTCTCCAAGTGGTTACTATTACTTTTTCGGCTTCAAGCAAGGGGTTCTAAATATTGTATCTGACAATATGGAATTCAACGATGCTGTCATTAATCTGAAGAAAAAAGAATCAGTAGTAAAAATGGGGAAAGATGAATTTTTTGAAATCTTCCCTGTTGAGCCAAGTTCAGCTAATATGTTTGTGAGAAGAATTCAAGCTGCCGCAAAAGGAGAAAAGTAGAACCGAAATTTATTTCGGTTAAAAAAAACACGAGTCATCAGTCACTGCTGATGACTCGTGTTTTTTAATTAACGCAAGTTGAGGGCTATCTAAAAATGTGTTGGGTGAGCGGAGCCGAAATCAACAAAAGTGGTAATCAGCTCTTCGCGTGTGTAGCCTTCGGCGACAGCACCAGTTCATCGCAACTTGAATTAATTAGTTAATTCAAATTCACTGATAACATCCCATTTCCCATCTTCATGCTTCAATAAAGCCAATTTATCAGCACTGAAAGCTCTTTCGTAAGAAGTTGTGGCAAAATGAGACCATGCTTTCAAAAAGAAGTTTCTCTTCAAATCTCTAAAAGCTACCGTAATGTGCGGCGTATAGGTATGTGGACTCTTATTCTCCAGCTCAAAACTGTTGTACATTTTACTGATAGTATTCAGATGTAATTTCTTTAATTCCTCATTCTCTTGTACATTGATGAAAATCACCTTAGGAGCAAAGTTTCCAAAACTTTCTAAATGTATGTAGAAAGAGTTGTTGTTAGCAGCTAGGTCTTCTACTGATTCAATTAACTTTTGCTCCTCTTCATCATTCCATCTAAATGGAGGAAATACCGTAATATGCGGTGGTGAATTGAGCGCATGTTTCGTTTCAAAGTACGAAGCAGCGTAATTTTGAAAGATATTAATCTCTTTTCTAATTTCTTTCGGTGGCAATACAGCAATAAAATAGATCGCGTTTCTCATGATAATAAAAAATATATTTCTGGACTTTTGCTAAGTTTTTAAAAGATTTTTTCCAATTTTACAAAAATAATAATTTGGTTTATGGAACATTTTAAGATAAAAGGTCAAGTGTTTTTAAAACAAATAGGTATAAACGCATGGGGAATAATTGACGCAAATGGCACCGAGTACAGGCCAAGTTTTATGCCTGAGCAATTGAAAACGGAAGGTGCTAATGTTGTCATTACGGCTAAAAATATCAATGAAGAATTCTCTATCCACATGTGGGGAGAACCAATTGAAATTTTAGCTTTCCATACTTTAAATCCTCTTTAGTAAAGCAGTGATTGTAGTTTTTTAGACGGGCTCTTGAAAAAGCTCTTGGCATAAAAAAAAATAAACAACCACCAATAAGTTGTTTAGATTTCAAAAGACTTTTTTACATTTGGCAAACATAAATAAAAACAAACGAAAAATACTATGGGAAAAACCACTTTTTTAAATTCTGGTTTCCTTTCCACCAAAATACACAGTACCTATCACCTTTTGAGTCATTCCCGACTTCAAGAATTTCTATCAACTTTTTTTATTTTAATCATTAAAACGAAAAACTATGCGTAAGTATTTAGTTGAATTTATTGGAACATTTTTCCTTGTTCTAACGATTGTTGTGACAGTTGCAGGTGGAGCAGGAGCGATGGCTCCAGTAGCTATTGGTTCTATGTTAATGGTAATGGTTTATGCTGGGGGACACATTTCTGGAGGTCATTTTAACCCAGCAGTGACACTTGGAGTTTGCATCAGAGGTGCATGTCCTTGGTCAGATGCCCCTGGGTATATGATTGCACAAGTGGTTGGTGGTATTTTGGCTGCGATTACAGGAGAATACTTGGTTGGACATATTGCAGGAGCTGCAGGTTTCCCTGAAGTTCCTGGGACTTTTAATATGGCTGCTGGTACGATTGCTGAGTTTTTAGGAACTTTTGCTTTAGTTTATGTAGTACTTCAAACTGCTACGACTAAAAGTACATCAGGTAATTCTTATTACGGTTTAGCGATCGGATTTACAGTAATGGCTTGTGCTTATGGTTTAGGAGGTGTTTCTGGTGGAGCATTTAACCCTGCTGTTGCTGGTGGTGTAATTGCTGCTGGATTGTCTGGAATGGGCAATATTGCTGGATTCTTAATCGGACAATTGCTTGCAGGTGCAGCAGCAGCGTTCGTTTTCAAATATGTTTACTCAGGAGACGACTAATTGATTTTACGTTTCAAAATAAAAAATCTCAGATTGCTTCGGTGGTTTGAGATTTTTTTTGCCAAGTTGCCATTGTTGCCAAGTTGCGGTGGTTAACGCCGCTTTTGAACCATGGCAACTTGGCATCTCGGCAACCATGGCAACCCCGTCTGCCTAAAATGTGCGAATTAGGACATACGACTTCCTTCAATTATTCTACATTTGCACAAAATTAAGCATCGCTCTTGGTCGTACACGTTATCATACCTGCCTACAATGAGGAAAAATCTATTGGTTTAGTTATCAATGATATTCCTAAAAGTCTCGTTTCGGAGATTATCGTTTGTAATAATAATAGTACAGATAACACTTCAGCTGTAGCTAAGGCAGCGGGGGCAACGGTCGTCGATCAGCCGAAAAAAGGATATGGTTCCGCTTGTTTGAAAGGGATAGAATACATTTCAAATAAGCCAGTTTCGGAACAACCCGATGTAGTTGTTTTCTTAGATGGAGATTATTCTGACCATCCAGAAGAGATGGAGGGGATGTTGAAAGAAATTACAGAGAATAACGTTGACTTAGTTATCGGTTCGAGGGCGTTGGGGAATATGGAATCAGGAGCGATGATGCCGCAACAAGTCTTTGGCAATTGGTTGGCAACGACTTTATTAAAGCTTTTTTATAATTATCAATTTACAGATTTGGGCCCTTTTCGGGCAATAAAATGGGAGGTTTTGAAAAACCTCGGTATGGAAGATCCTGATTTTGGTTGGACGGTAGAAATGCAAGCGAGAGCAGCAAAAGCTAAACTCAAATGCAAAGAAATTCCAGTCAGTTACCGAAAACGAATAGGTGTTTCAAAAATATCAGGTACGCTAAAAGGTACCATTCTCGCAGGACATAAAATTCTTTGGACGATTTTTAAACTACTTTGATGAGCTACTTTTTTTATTTCATTTTCTTCGTTTATACGGGTGCATTACTCTACATAACATTTTATTGCCTTTTGCAATTTCACCTTTTGTATTATTACAAAAAGAAAGACGTAACAACGAAGTTTCCAGAGTTGGATTTTGAAAATGATGATTTACCACTGGTGACGATTCAGCTGCCGATTTTTAATGAAATGTACGTGGTAGATCGATTGATTGATAGCATCACCAAAATTGAATATCCAAAAGATAAGCTACAAATTCAGATTTTGGATGACTCCACGGACGAAACGGTAAAGTTGAGTCACAAAAAAGTGGACGAATACCTCGCCAAAGGATTTGACATAGAATTGCGCCACCGAGTCGATAGAACTGGTTACAAGGCAGGCGCTTTAAAAGAAGGAATGAAAACCGCAAAAGGAGAATTTATCGCAATTTTTGACGCAGATTTTCTTCCCAATGCCAGTTTTTTGAGAGATACCATTCCTCATTTTCAAAACGAAAAAGTAGGGGTCGTGCAAACTCGTTGGGAGCATATCAATGAAGATTATTCTATCATAACTAAGTTGCAGGCACTTCAATTAAATGTCCATTTTACGGTTGAACAAAACGGACGTAGAAAAGGGGATTACCTCCTCCAATTCAACGGAACAGCGGGCGTCTGGCGTACCAAAACCATCGAAGACGCAGGTGGCTGGGAAGCAGATACCTTGACCGAGGATTTGGATTTGAGCATCCGCGCTCAGTTAAAAGGGTGGAAAATTATGTTTTTGGAAAACATCGGTTCACCTGCCGAATTACCGGCTGAAATGAATGGCTTAAAATCACAACAATATCGTTGGATGAAAGGTGGAGCGGAAACCGCTCGAAAAATGCTTCCAACTGTTTGGCGTTCTGATTTACCTTTTTTTACAAAATTACATGCGACCGCTCACTTAATGGCAAGTGGTATTTTCGTTTTTGTTTTTCTAATTGGCGTTTTCAGTGTTCCGCTAATTTTTGGAATGGCTCAAATTGGAATTGATACAAAATGGTACACTTTCTTTTTGATTGGTTGGATTTCGATTGTAGCGATTTATTACGCTGCGAACGTTACCACGAACTTCAAAAAAGAACCATATTTGAAAAGGATAATTAAATTTTTGGTGCTGTTTCCGCTGTTTTTAGCGTTATCCATGGGATTGTCTTTGCACAATACTGTAGCAGTACTTCAAGGTTATTGGGGCAAAAAATCACCGTTTGTTCGAACACCCAAATTTGACATCAAAAACATTTCTGATAGTTTTAAAAATCGAAATTACCTTATCAAAAAAATCTCTTGGACGACGATTGCAGAAGGATTTTTAGCCGTTTACTTTTTGGGTGGGGTATATGCTGGAGTGAGTTGCGCTAATTATACTTTCCTGATTTTTCATATGCTTTTATCAGTTGGTTACGGAACGATTTTTTATTATACCATTCGTCATTTATCTATGAAATAAATCAATTTTGGGAAAGTTTTTTAAGTCGTTTTGGTGGTTGATTTTAGCTTTCCTTTTTGGGGTAATTGGCCTTGGTTTTTTTACAGAACAATCAGAATTTAATAAAATTCTATTGTTCTATTGCCCCATGTTTTTCGCTTATGGCTGGCTGGTTTTTTTTCAAAAAAAGGAACTATCATCGAGTGATTTTTTTGGACTAATGGTGCTGGCAATTGGCGTTAGATTTATATTGCTTTTTGCTTTTCCTTTTTTGTCTGATGATGTCTTTCGTTTTATCTGGGATGGGCGACTTTGGCAGCAAGGGATTAATCCATTTAATCATCTTCCAACCTATTTTTTAGAAGCTGGAAATGAAGTAGATGGACTTGATAATTCCCTTTTTGATCAGCTCAATTCACCTGAGTATTTTACGATTTATCCGCCGGTTAATCAGCTGGTTTTTTATACCTCAGCTTGGTTGTTCCCAAACAGCATTTGGTGGTCTGCTTTTGTAATGAAAGTCTTTCTTTTTGCCTCAGAGGTAGGAACGATTTTACTATTGCCAAGAGTACTAAAACAGTATGAGGTTTCAATAAAAAATGCGCTGATTTATATTCTTAATCCACTGATAATCATTGAAGTATGTGGCAATTTGCATTTTGAAGGAATGATGGTTTTCTTTTTGCTGATGGCTATTTTTTTATTTCAAAAAAAGCAATTGAATACCTCCGCGATTGCCTTTGCATTATCGATTGCCTCTAAGCTTTTACCACTTATTTTTCTTCCTTTTTTCATTAATAAAATTGGTTTAAAAAAGGCCTTTCAATATGGAGTAATTGTTGCCGTTTCATTGGCTCTTTTTTACTTCCCAATTTTAAATGAGACGTTCATCAATAATTTTTCAAATAGCTTGAATTTATACTTCCAAAAATTTGAATTTAATGCTTCGGTTTACTTTTTCTTAAGATGGATCGGCTACCAAAAAGTAGGCTGGAATATGATTGCTCAAATCGGCCCCGGCTTAGCAATTTTTAGTTTTACAACAATACTATTTTTAGCCTTTTTCAAAACTAAAAAATCGGATATTTTACCCGCCAAATGGTTATGGGCAATTATGGTTTATTTGATGCTCACAACGACGGTGCATCCGTGGTATGTTTCGCTGCCATTGTTTCTTTGCTGTTTTACGAATTTTAGGTTTCCTGTGGTTTGGTCATTTTTGATTTGTTTGACTTATATCAATTATAGTTATGGAGATTATTTTGAAAATTTGTGGGCTGTTGGGTTGGAGTATATTGTTGTTTTTGGATTTATGATTTGGGAGGTATTTAATTTGAACGCAGAGACACAATAACGCAATGAATTTTATTCTTCTCGTTTGAAGAATTTGGAGTATTTACTTTGGTATCCTGTTGAAAGTAATATTAAAAACCCCCAACAATTATCCTCAGCATGATCCCAAACTAAATTTCCTGTTTTGCTTAATGAAAATTGATTGCGATTAATAAAAATTCCTCCATACAACATTGGGATTTTGTCGATTTTTACATTCTTATTTTTCAGGTACAGATACTTTTCCTTTTTTATTTCAAAGGGAAATTTATTTTCGAAAACGATAGCGTCATTTTTCAAAAATGAAAACGTAATCTCATTTTGGGTAATCGCACTTATTTTGAGGAAATATTTTGAATCTTTCTTCCCTTTGTTTTCATAAGGATCAAGATCAGATAGATCCTTTACTATTTCAAAAGCAGTTGCAGGTGCTACTTCATAGGAACCAATCAATTTTTCTAAGTTTTCAGAAATTGGCTCACTATATAATGAGGAATTGTGTTTTGGGAGCGTGGTACACGAAGTTAATCCAAGAAAAATTAGCCCGATACACCAATCGAATTTATTAATAATCATTGCTGAAATTTTAAATAACCAATATTGAGAGAAGCAAAGAGCCCAATAAGTACTCGGTTCCTTTGCTTCTCTACATTCATTTTTTTATCCGTTCAACAATTTATTTCTTTTAAAAGGAATCCCCTTCCGAATCAACCAAGCATGGTAAGCACTTGGAATATCATGCGTCCAATGTGGAAGGATGAGCGTAATCAAAATACGGTCGATGTGAGAAATCAAGCCAAGCCCAATCGCGAAAGCAAAAAAGAAACCCGCATGTCCAAAACCAATCAAAGAAGTGAATCCAAAAACGAGTGATATGCCCCACATTTTGGAAAGAAAAGCATGGGTACAAGTCTCTCGTCCAAACCTTACGATACTAATGACATAACACATGACCTCCATCGCCAAAATTGCTAAAATAGAAGTGCTATTTGCTGAGATTAGGTCTGGAAAAAGTTGCCAAGTTGCAAAACCAATAGCCATCCAGAAAACCATATCTACTTGACTATCCATTCGGCGAAGTTTCGCGGAGGATACATACAAGTTTCGAGCAACAATGCCATCCAAAATATCGGAAATAAAACCGAGGTACATCAAGATAAGAATAGGCATACGACCATCATCATCAAAATGGTAGGCAATAAAATAAATGATGGGAGCTAAGAGTAATCGAAAGACGATTAACATCAATGGAACTTTGTTTTTCATGATAAATTAGATTTGATTCTAAAAATATTATGATACAAAGGTGTGGTCATTGAAACCCTTGATTGTAAATAATCGGTAAATTGAAATATTATTTTTCTACGTTTTGTTAAAATTTAATCGTTGAAATGTATAGGTAGTTCACGTATAGTGAATATTTATTGAGTTCTAATTCCAAAAGGTGAAATTTGAAATTCATCCTATTACATGTATCTTCGAATCAAATTCATCACAATCGAAAAAACGACACTCAATAAAATCATAGTCGTAATTGGAAAGTAAACTTTCGTATTTTCTCCTTCATATCGAATGTCTCCAGGCAATCTGCCAAGCCAACTCAACTTATCTCCAAAAAAATGATAAACAAAAGCCAAGACGATTAGAACTATTCCAACCATTAGAAGTGTTCGAGTAATATTATTTTGTAACATGATTTATAGAATTTGTGAAATGTATATAGGAGTTATTTATATCTCAATTTTTCCCTTTGAAATTAAAACTTCAAATAACTTCTTTTAAATTTGTGCCCACAATTTAATGAAATTGTTATTTCTAAATACCTCTATTATAAAAAGAGTCATTAGCTCAGTTGGTTCAGAGCGCTGCCTTGACAGGGCAGAGGTCACTGGTTCGAATCCAGTATGACTCACTTCTTTTCAAAATGTGTCAGTCCGATAAAATCAGATTGACACATTTTTATTTCGGGATGTAGCGCAGTCCGGTAGCGCACACGCCTGGGGGGCGTGGGGGCGCAGGTTCAAATCCTGTCATCCCGACTCTTTGTAAATGTTTTAATAAA
>CALHBQ010000188.1 GCA_937930815.1 uncultured Saprospiraceae bacterium
CAGATATCAATATCAACACCTTCCCCAATCCTTCCAAAGGTATTTTTAATATTGAAATAAAAAACGAAACTTGGAAAGAAGTTCATTGCCAGATTTTTGACCCCAAAGGACAACTTATCCAAAGTAAATTTTTAAAAAATGATGGCGTGAATCAATTCCAAATAGACCTTTCTCAAAAAGAGAGTGGTAATTATTTTATGAATTTGACTATTGATAAAATGCGTACGGCGAGCAAGGTACTTCATTTAATATCTGAGTAATGAGTTTATAAAAGTCCCCCTAAAAAAAGCTCCCGCCCTAATATGATGGGCGGGAGTTTGGAATTGTACGGTAATCAAAAATTTAATTAAAAGCGCCCCAACCCGTAATGCATTACGAGAAGGGACTTTTTGAAAGCACTTTAATCTTGAATTTTCATCACCTTAAACTGGCGAAGGTATGGGTGAAAAGGGGTCATACGAACACTGTGTAAACCTGCCGCCGTGTTTTCTAATCGAACTGGAATCGTATTATGGCCTTTTACCAACTCAACTTCCTGACGGAAAACTGGTTGACCCAAAGTATTCACAACCGTCAATTCACTCGTTTGGGCTTCGTTAGAATATACCTGTAAGTTAAATCTATCTACTATTGGGTTAGGTGTTGCATTTACAATTGCAAATGGTTGATTTCCTAAATTTTCAACAATCATTGAACGGTTGTTTACGCCATTTGCTTTAGAAGCAGCTACCAACCAGATGGACTCATCATCGGAAGCACCACTACAACAAATACCATCGCCAGGAGTGGAATCCACATCTGGTTCGTTCATAGCAGTAATCTGACTGTACATGATGAAACTTTGCGGAGACAATCTGAATAGATTCACCGTTATTGCCGCAGTTTCGCCAGGTTGAATCGTTCCTACATCCCAGATTCTTGTCACCCAATTGAAATTTCCTTGTGTAACATTCGCTTCATCACCTCCTTTAAAAGTAGTAAGCTCTGTTTGTCTGAATTCGGCTTTGACTCCAGTGGCAGCTTGAGTTCCTTTATTGATAATGGTTACTACCGCAGGAAAAAATGACCATTGAGGGAAGTCATAATTATCTGTCGGAATCTCGAAATTCAATTCCAAATCAACTTGACCAGATGGCGGAAAACCTGTTCTAAATACTTTGCTGATAACGTTGTTCTGCTCATTGGATTCGACAATTGCGTTGCCAACATCAGAAGCGATTATCAGACGAAAAACTCCAGACATACTTGATGGGAAGACAAAATCACGGGTAAATGATTGAGAAGCACCAGCATCAAGTGTCGAAGTAAATAAGGGTCCCAAGTAGATATCATCCGCTGTAATTTCATTATCTCTTGAAATATAGAATGCATGAGAAGAAGATGGTGCGTTCTGGTTCCCGTTATTCAAAATTCGATACGTTGCAGTGGCCTGCCATTGAGTTCCGTCAGGAGTTAGCGTTGCATCGGTCACATCAATTACATTTGGAAGTAGGTCGATTCCATTATTTACTGGGTTGATGAACATAGTGCGGAAAAACAGTTGATTGTTTTCATTTAATTCATCAATTTCATTCGCTGGATCTATGCTAATGATGATATACTGCTGCCCAAAAAGATTAGCAGGTAGTGGAAAAGTTATTGCAACATTACGAGTTTGTCCAGCAGGGATACCGAGATCATATCGTTGCCCTCTAATAAATTCGTCATCGGAAGAAAGCGTATTATCGCTTGATAAAAAAATTGAATAGAAAAAAGATCCAACATCTGCCGTTCCTATATTTTTAAATCTAAAATCTGCAAAAGCTTCTCCTCCTTGATTTGGGCTTGGACTGTTACCCCAATAATTGATAACCACATCAGATTTGCCTCCGCCGAGTGGATTGGAACCATTCAGATTGAAAACAGCTTCGTCTCTTTCATTTGACGTACAGCAGGTGCCATTTCCTGGTGTGCTGAACAGCGGATCTCCAATAGCAGTTTCAACTTGCCCATAAACATGGCTTGGCGCTGAACTTCCTAATACAAAAAGATTAAGCGTGATGGTTGCCTCCTCACTTGGTCCGATATTACCAATATTCCAAGTAGGAAAATTTGTCCAAAAATCTTGAAGTGTTCCAGTAGAAGCGGTGAATTCGTCGCCACCTTTAAGGCGTAAATTATTATTGATGTTAAAATCTACTGTTACATTGGAGTAGGTGGCAAAACTCTCATTTTGCAAAGTAAAAGTGACAGTTGTAAATGACCAGGGAGCCGGTTGACTATTGCTGCTCACCGCAGACAAAACAAGCTCATTCTGTCCATAACTTAAAGTTGAAGCCACTGCAAAGGCTAATAGTAGTGCAATTTTCTTAAACATAGTTGTTTGTTTTTTTAATAAATAAAAGGCTGGGGGGTGTGAGTACAAATGTATAGGCACATTGCAGTTTTACTACCGTAAAATTGAGGAATAACTACCCGAAAAATGTTGAACGATGTTGAATTCTTATAGGAGATTTGTTGAATTGGGGTGAAATGGGACAAAAAAGAGCGTTTATTTAAATGGTGCTCACATTTTATACAATTGGAATTAAATTCTAATTTTATACTCAAATCATCATTCAACAAAAAACAAAGATTTGGAAAAACTGCAGGTGCCTCAAAAAATGGATCCTTTTGTCAAGGAAATTGTATTTCTTGAAAGCACCGAGCTATTGACTCAGCATAAGATCCCTTTTTATGCAGATGGCTTTGCGGGTATAGCTTTCTCAAAATCAGACCAACCATTTAGCATTCAACCAAAAAACAAAATTTTACCTGATTTCTATTTATATGGTCAGACGATTATTCCAATGACTTTGGAAACAAAAGGAGCTTTTGAACTATTTGCCATTCGTCTTTTTCCTTTTGCAGTCAAAACTTTGATTGGCGTGGATACCAAAACGCTCAATGATGATTGTTATGATTTGCAACAAGTGGAAGGTGTTGACACCGAAAGTTCCATTGATGAACTGAGAAAGGCCAACGATAAAAATAAAGTGGTTCAGCTACTCACCAATTACTTTGACAAACTTCTCAAAAAGGCAGCAACCAATCCAGACTATAGAGTCATACTTGCCTCAAATATGATTTTGAAATCCAACGGAAATATCAAGATTCAAACGATTCAAGAAAGACTTCAAATCACAGAAAGAACTTTGGAACGGCAATTCAAAAAAGAGATGGGCGTCACCGCTATTCAATTTGCAAAAATCATTCAGTTCAATTCTTCAGTGAGAATTATGACAGAAGAAGACTATCTCAATCTAACCGATGTGGCCTTCAAATCGGGGTACGCGGACCAATCCCACTTTATTAGAAGTTTCAAAAAATACACGGGAAAAACTCCTAAAGAATTTCAAAAGGTACTCTCGTTATAAATAGAAAATCTTCTTTTCAGTTCATTTCACATTGTCGGTTTTGTTCAATTTTCAGAGACTACCCTCTCATACCTTTGTACTAACAAAACAAAGGGAAATGAAATCACTTCTGCTGATCACATTGTTGGGTATCACTTTTTCTACGTTAGGAAATATCAATTCTTCATTTGAAAAACTGCAAAAAAAAACTCCAACCACTGTAAAAGAACGAGCATTCAAAATTCTACAAACAAAATGCAATGTCTGTCATGAGAAAAAGAATAAGCGAAGAGTCTTCACTTTAGATAACATGGACAAAAACAAAAGGCGGATTAACTGGCAAGTTTTCAGATTTAAAAGAATGCCAAAAGGAGACGATATTAAACTAACCAAGGAAGAATATTCTTACTTGAAAGAATGGATTTTAGAAACCAAAAAATAACTAATCATGGAATTCACAACTAAAAACATCATTGATTTATTGAGCGTTTTCACAACTGCCCTATCGGCTGGTTTTTTTTATTCATGGATAGTATCTGTTATTCCAGGCACTAAAAAAATACCAGACCAAGCCTACCTCGAAACCATGCAATCTATCAATCGAGAGATTCTAAATGTGGGATTTTTCGTCATCTTTTTGGGTGCACTTATTTTTTTAGTCATCAGCACTTATTTACAATTTCGTGTAAAAATGGACACTGTATTTTACTTTACGTTGGCCGCAACCCTCGTCTATGCAGTTGGGACAATTGGCGTCACCATGATAGGAAATGTACCGCTCAACAATACATTAGAAGCACTTGACCTTTCAACATTCACCGCTGAAGATTATAAAAACACCCGACTTGATTTTGAAGAGAAATGGAATAATTTTAATTTACTCAGGACACTTTCTGCTTTGGTTTCATTAATTTTAATTTTAATCGCTTTCGCGAAAAACTAAAATTAATTGAAGAATTTATTTACTCTTTGAAGGTGATACCCCAAAGTACTTCTTATAAACTCGACCAAAATAGGAGCTATCTTCAAAACCCACTTTCTCAGCGATTTCTCTGACAGAAAATTGTTCAGTTTCTAAAAGCAGTTTAGCTTTTTCCATACGCATCTCTCGGATGAGGACGACAGGCGATTTTCCCGTAAGGGGTTTTGTTTTCTTAAAAAGGTTGGAACGGCTGGTAAATACTTTTGATGCCAATGCCTCCACATTGAAAGCAGGATCAGAAAGGTTTGCCTCAATCGTTTCGAGGACATTTTCCAAAAATGGATCAATTTCGATTGCTGAATTTATTTCGGATTTTCCGCTAAGGAAATATCGAATTTCGAGGGTGCTTTGCTCGCGTACCTGTTTTGATTTTCTAAAATAATAAAAAGCGATTCCCAATGCTCCTAAAAGTAGAGAAAGTAGAAAAAGTAGATTTTTGCGTTGTCCACTGAGTTGATGAGCCAAAGAATCAATTTCCAAATCCTTCGATTTCACTCGAACAGATTCTTCCAGTTTATTAATTTTCGCCTCGTTGTCTACTTTAGAGAGACTATCCTCCATGACAATGTATCGCTCCGAAAAGGCCATACTTGAGTCTGAAATATTCAATTCTTTGGTGGCCTTTGCAGCCGATCGATACCATGACAAAGTCCTTTCCATATTGCCAGATTCCAATACTTTCGTCCGACAATCTTGCAATAGTTGCCATGCCTCATCATATTCTTCCTCGTCATTTTTTATACCTGCAAATTCCAATTGCACTTCTGACAGAAGCTCCAAATCATTTTCAACGGCAGTGCCGATAACTTCTTTAAATAATTGATTTGAAAGTTCCGAGTTGCCAATTTCAGTATGAAGCGACGCTGTGCGATACTTCAATCTCGTCATCGTTTGTATCGGCGCATCGAATTTTTTATGCCACTTTTTAGACTCGTTGATAAAGTGAAGCGCCGAGTCAAGTTTCCCCTGATATTTAAAAGAGATAGAAATATTGTTGCAAGCAGTCGCTGTATTATGGAAATCCTCGACTTCTATAAAAATAGGAAATGCCGCTTTATGGGCTTTGACCGCAGCTTCGCCGTTGTCCATCCGCAAGTGGTGATTCCCCAGAAAAGCATAGAGCAATCCTTTTTGATGACATGCTTTGTCTGGCACACAAACCGAATCTGCCAAGGCGAATGCCTTATTCAAATTTTCGAGTGCTTTGTCCTTTTGATTTGCATAAAAATAGGTCTCCGCAGAGAAACCAAGTAAGGCAAGCCGCTGTTTTTGATAGTTTTCTAAATCATCAAAATAAACCACCTTTTGGTAATCAAAAGCCTCTTCCACATACTCAACTGCTTGATTTGGATTCGTTCGATTGAACTTATGCGCTAATCGTATAAGCAATACCAACCTTGCATTTCCTCTTGCCGTATCCAATGCTGCTACTCCGCCTTCTGGCTCATAGCTCGACTGAGCAGAAAGGCTTGACAAGCCAATCATCAAAAACAACAATGGAAGCACTAATCTGTAAAGCATGGATTTCTAAAGACGGATGAAAAAACAAAAATAGAGAAAAAGGAATTGGTGCGAAAGGCGAGGTAAGGATATTTTTCATTTAATCAAGCAGCCTTCGAAGGGCTATGACCAAAGTATTGTTTAAAGACGCGTGCGAAATAGGATTTATCTTCAAAACCCACTTTTTCGGCAATCTCTCCAATGGAAAAATTTTCAGTTTCTAAAAGCAACCGTGCCTTTTCCATCCTCATTTCTTTGATAAGAACAACTGGTGATTTCCCCGTAAGGGGTTTTATTTTTTTGAAAAGATTGGAACGGCTTGTGTGTACTTTGGAGGCCAATGCTTCTACATTAAAGGTAGTATCGGATAGATTTTCGTTAATCGTTTTCAATACATTTTCTAAAAATGGATCTATCTCTATTTCTGAATTTACCTCGGATTTTCCAGAAAGAAAATATCGAATTTCCAATGAATTTTGCGCTCGTTGTTTTTTAGCTTTTTGAAAGAAAAAGAAAAACGCTCCTGAAACTGCAAGTAACAGAAAGCCAAGCAAATAAATCCAGCTTTTTTGAAAACCAAGGCGATTGGTTAAGCCATCAATTTCAGCTTCTTTTGATTTAACTTCCAATGATTGTTCAGATTGAGCGATACTTTCATTACGACCCAATTTATATAGACTATCATGGTAAATAAGATGCTGCTCCGAAAAATAAAAAGCTGAATCAATCATCCCCAACCCTTTGGTGCAAATTGCACTTTCGTGATACCAATCTTTTATATTTTCTAAAGTATTTGATTCGAAAACAGCGCTTTTAGAGCCTTGAAGCAAAGACCAGGCATACTCATAATTCTTAGCGCCATTATTGATGATGGCTCCATTCAAGAGTGCTTCTCCGAGCAGCGCATAATCATATTTCCGACAAGTATCTATCACGGCGCGACTAAGCAAAAGAGCGGAATCTAAATGACCAACTTTGTAATAAGAAAGTGCAATTTCATCATCTGCCTTAGTCATATATTTTTGTTTGGCAGAAAGACTTTTCAATTTTTTCTTAGCCAATTTTTTATAATAAAGCGCTGAGTCGGGTTTTCCTAAAGATTCGAATGTGATGCCCATATTCATCAAAGGTGCTACGGTATTTCCTCCTTCTACTCCATTCATTATTTTCAAAGCAACTCTATCATGTTTGATGGCTTTTTTAAAGTTTTTCATTTTGTGATAATAGGTACTTAAATAACCATGCACCCGTGCCCTACCCTCACATGGCCCAACGACTTCTTTGCACATGCTATCAGCTACAATAAACATCTGATCTATCGCTTCGAGCGATTTGCTTTCTTTATCCAAATTGCCATAAGCATGGCTTTTATAACCTAAAAATAGATTTAGATACAGCCATTTCCCTTCCTTTTTATCATATAACTCGTTGACCAATTCAATTCCTTGGTCGGCATATTTCAAACAACTATTTGGGTCACTGTAAGTCGTGGCATCCACCAATTTTCGTAAAGAAACCAACCGAACTTCGCCATTAGCTGTATCTAATGAGGAGACTAATGCATCCACATCAGCTTGACCAAAACCAGCAATTGATAAGGTTAACAATAGAAAAAGAATCGGAAACCGCTTCATCATGTTTTCTCAATTAGTAAAAAGAGTAAAATAAAGGTCGGATTTCAAGGTGTAAATCGAATTTGATACTCTAACTCCCAAAGATATAAATTATCAAGCAGCTGTATTTCTTTATTTAGTTTTTATACCTAAAAATTATATGGCTTAAGTAACGATGACCATGTGCCCTGAGCAGAGCCAATGGGGACATAAGCAAAGGCAAATTTTCACTTTTGTTGACTTCGGCTTCGCTCAGCCAACGCATTTTTTGGATAGAAGGAAACTTGGATTACTTAGGATTTTCCTCATTCCGGCCTCGGAGATTTCAGCGTCAAGAAATTCAAATAAGGGATGGCCATAAGGGCTCCCAAGCGAAGCATCTGGGAGTTCTGCGCGATGGCATTTGAATTTTAGCTGAAAGATCCAAGCCTTGAATTTTTTGTTTCAAGACAAAAAGAAGGTGTTTAGTTTAACGATGGGAACATTCCAACTAATTTATTTTGTTCGTTTTTTCCTTGACGAAAAAAGAACCAAAAAAGTCAAGGCTCAGAGCTTTTGACTAAAATTCGATAGCCAACCCGCAGAACACCCAATTGCTTCGCTTGGGAATTCTTTCCGCTCTTCTCAATCGAATTTCTTAACGTCAAAACCTCTAAGGCCGAAGAAGATAGCTTGACCTCAGTTTTTCTACCCGACCTTTTCCTTAATATTTCAAAAGCACTCAGCCCGGCCTCGGAGATTTCAGCGTTAAGAAATTCAAATAAGGGAGTGCCATAAGGGCTCCCAAGCGAAGCATCTGGGAGTCCTGTGCGATGGCATTTGAATTTTAGCTGAAAGATCCAAGCCTTGAATTTTTTGTTTCTTTTTGTTTCAAGACAAAAAGAAGATATTTGTCACTATGAAAAAGAACCTACTATTAATAGCACTCTTTCTGAGTTCCTCCTTTTGCTTTACGCAAAATGCGCTTATCCAAAACGCTTACAACCGAACCACCACCTCCCTCAATGGCGATTGGAAATACATCATCGATCCTTACGAAAACGGATATTACAACTATAGATACGAGCCATTCGACCAACAGCCCAACCCGTGGGCAAGTGCGTTTTTTCTAAATTCAAAACCCAAAGATTCGACAGATCTGATTGAGTATGATTTTGATAAAATGGAATCACTCAAGGTTCCAGGCGACTGGAACAGTCAAAAACCAGAACTACTTTATTATGAAGGAACGGTTTGGTATAAAAAGTCTTTTGATTACGCTGGCGCGAAAAAAGGGAATCGGCAATTCGTCTATTTTGAGGCGTCGAATTATAAAACAGAAGTCTATTTCAATGGTCGAAAATTGGGGACACATGTGGGCGGTTTTACGCCTTTCAATTATGACATCACCACCCTCATCAAAGAGAAAGATAATTTCTTAGTTGTGAAAGTTGATAACAAACGACTCAAAGAAGGCATCCCTACCCTCAACACCGATTGGTGGAATTATGGCGGCCTGACCAGAGATGTCAAAATCATCGAAACACCGCTCAGTTTTATTGAAGATTATTTCATACAACTTCATCCTCAAAACAATAAAAAAATAAAGGGATATGTTCAATTGCGTGGCAAATACATCAGCAAACAAAAAGTCCAAATCAATATCCCCAAATTAGGCATCAAAAAACAACTCGAATCTGACCAAAAAGGAAAAGTAGAATTTGAAATCAAAACCAATAAAATCAAATATTGGTCGCTCGAAAATCCTTATTTATATGATGTAACTATTGAAACAACCGAAGATAGAATCACCGACCAAATCGGTTTTAGAACCATCGAAACAAAAGGAACAAAAATACTGCTGAATGGAAAATCAATTTATTTAAAAGGCATTTCGATTCATGAAGAAAATCCGATAAGAGGTGGTCGAGGACATTCGGAAGCGGATGCGCAACAACTTTTGGATTGGGCCAAAGAACTCGGTTGCAATTATGTGCGCTTGGCTCATTATCCGCACAATGAACATATGGTGCGTTTGGCTGATAAAATGGGGATTTTAGTTTGGGAAGAAAACCCAGTTTATTGGACCATTGATTGGACTAATCCAGCCACTTATCAAAACGCTGAAAATCAACTTTCGGAACTCATCTCACGTGATAAAAACAGAGCGTCTGTCATCATTTGGTCGATGGCCAATGAGACACCCAACTCCCCTCCCAGAAATGAATTCCTCAGCAAACTCGCCCGTTTCGCAAAAGCGAATGACCCTACCCGATTGATCAGTGCTGCACTCGAACAAAAGGACTACCAAGGCAATCCAAATGTGAGAACGATTGATGACCCATTTGCGGAGGTAGTCGATGTTTTGAGCTTTAATCAGTACATCGGTTGGTACGACGGTTTACCCGAAAAATGTAAAACCATCACTTGGAAAATCCAGCAAAACAAACCCGTTTTGATTTCTGAATTTGGAGCAGGAGCAAAGCAGGGTTTACATGGCAGCAAAGCCGCTCGTTGGACGGAAGAATATCAAGCCCATCTTTACGAACAAACCGTCCAAATGCTCAATAAGATTGAAGCCGTTCGAGGCATGTCACCATGGATTTTGGTGGACTTTCGTTCGCCACGTCGAGTGCTTCCAGAGATTCAAGATGGCTGGAATCGGAAAGGATTGATCTCTGATGAGGGAGTGAAGAAGAAGGCGTTTTTTGTTTTGAGGGGATTTTATGAGGGGAAGTAATAGTTGATTTCAGTTTGAAACTAAAACCAGCGGATAAAAAAATAGTTTAATTAAATCTAAGCGAGACTTCAAAACGTGGTTTGCCCTTTTCCAAAAGAATTAAAGTATTACATGTTACAGGGGCTATTCTTATTTCTGTTTTGTACTCTTCAAATGAAAATGGACAACAATTTTCATCCATAGTGAAGTTATTTATTTGGTTATATGTCTCTTTATGAAGAGAGATTTTTCCTCTAAAATTCAGACTTGCTCTTTTTCCTTTTCCATTGATAAAAACAAACATGGAATGAGTAGTGCTTTCGTTTGATTCCGAATAATACTCTTTAATTAAAACTGAATCGCTAACTTCATAAAATTCAGAAACAATAATCTCAAACAATATTTTTTTGTTTGGCAAGGATTTCAAAAGATATTCATCAATCAATTCAATGATAGAATCATTTAAGCAACATTTAGAAAATTCTTTGTTGATTGCTAAGTCCCAAACGGAATAATCTTCTTCCAATAACCTAAACTTCTTATTTTTTTCAATATCGCTGCATCCAGAAAAAAGCAACAGAAGGAAATTAAATAGATAAAAAAACGCTTTTTTCTTCATAATTTTTAGTTGCCGGGGTGTTTGATTCCTTTGCAAATATGTAATAATTTAGCTGTATCCACATAATCACGAAAACGAGGTAACTTTTTATTAGTTCTACCAATCATTAAACCTCTCTAACTCTTTTTCCAAATTCTCTAAGCATTCAAACTGTAAAGGAAAATTTAAGTACTTCTTTCTTCCTCGCATCTCCTGAGTTGAGAATGGCTGAAGAATTCCATGTGGCTTAATACCTTTAGATATCAAGGATTTCTTTGAAGATATTCTCAAATACAGTCCTTCTAATTCAACGTTAACTTGGATTGTATTTATTGAAGGGCCTATCTTCATAGAATTAAGTAAAGTAAGCTTCTCCTTTTCAATTAGGTAATAATCGATTACCCAAGAATATGGAGCACTGGTATAAAAATTCACCTTTGCCAAGGTATAAACTTTGTTTCCAAAAATTGTACAGTCAGCTGCCTGTAAAGTATCAATTGGAATCCAATGATTATTTTTCAATTCCTGAATTATAATCGATTCAGCTGTCTTTTCAAATGAATATTGATTTTGGCTGTACAACACTAAAGGAATAAAAAAACACCCTATTAAAAATATCTTTAATTTCATATTGTTATTGAGTTTTCGACATAAAATATTTTCACCAATCAGGTTTGACATCTAATAAACAACCAGCAATAGCGAAAAGAAAGAATAAGAGCAAAAACATCTTACCAAATTCCAGTTTTAAAATAACTCTATCCTTTTCGAAATAATGGTATAATTGACGTTTCATTTTCTTTTTATAAAAGTTCACTCTTCGCAATATTGATTAATTTAAGTTAAAGTTCTTCGATTATTTTTGGAAGTTTTAGAGAAGTAATTTCTTCAATTAATTTTACCGTTTCTGGTATTAAATGCAGAGAATCTGTATAGAATAATTGTATACAATATTTCTCCTTATCGCAAAATTCTAAAGAGCCTGCATAATACGGAGACCAGGTTGTCCCTTTAGATTCTTTAAATGAGACAAAAGATGGAATAAAGTTGTTCGGACAATCTGTTTTTGATTTCAAATCATCAAATACTTGTAAAATCTCCTTAGAATCCAAAGGGCCAATTAACACCGAATCTTTTTTCGTTTTAGTATTTTCGGTCAGAATATATTGGGTTATTCCAACATGGGTCTGTAATAATAAACACCTTGAATCAGAAAGTTTATTTCCAAAGCATAATCGAATCCTTTTCATTCTGCTATTCTCACAATTTATTGGGCTTTTTCCGAGAGTATAAAAATATTCATCTAATTCGCTTATTTGCCACTCCCTTTCATTTTTTTTAGAATTTTCATCTGGTTCATCACAAAAGTTTGCACTCAAAAAAATAATTAAGGCAAAAATAATTTTCATGTTTTTCATCATCAAAACGGTTTAGTCAAAATTACCAATATTAGAATCTTTTACTTTAATATTTTCTACTCCTTGTATAAGTTCAATTTCCCCAATGAATAGATTAGGGTAAATGTCATTTTGTCCAGAAAGAGCATAAAAAATTTTAATAGTAATTGAATTTTTATTGTGTTCAAAAGATGTGATTGCTATATCAATAAACCTACCTGTATTAAAGTCTAATGGTATATCTTTTATGATACCAATATGAAAATTTTTGTAATCACATTTACAATTTTTGAACCTACCACTTTTATCCAGCACCCGTATATAGCCTGTAGAATTGTTATTTAATTTTAAATCAACACTTAATTTTTCTACTGACAGTATTGCATTTAGGATTTGGCAATCATTTTCAACTTGATTTTTACAGCAAAGTATAAATAATAATGTGCAAAAAAATAAGAACGAATAAGTCTTCATCTTGTAAATTTTGAACCTAAAGATAACATTGAATTCTAAATTTACCACGCTGGGTTCAGTCTCCAGACTGGACTCACCTATCCGCGCGTCTCCAGACGCAAACTTTTAGTAATTTGCCTAAGATTTGATTTCCATGCTTCCGTCAGCCTGCGGCGGATAAATCAGAGACGGGCAGATTAATGGTTTCAGTCAGCCACGGCAGATAAATCTGGAGACATGAAACCAGCGAGAGAAAAATGAGGTTTACCCAACCCTATCCCCCATTCTACTGTCTTACTAAAAAAAATAGAATTATGAAATATCTTCCATATCTGCTACTGCTTTTACTCTTTGCCTGCAAAAAAGAAAATGTATCGCCGACTGATCCACAAATCACTCAAACTGGAAATCCTGATTGCACCGAACAAGGTTGTGGATTTTTAAATGCATATGGCCTTGGCGTTACGAGAGAAGATGGCGCTTTAAATTTAAGTTTCGGAAATAACTCATTCCTCATCAATACTCCAAGAAAAATTTGTAGCCCTGATGCTATAGACTTATATCAATCGGAAGACAATGTTGATTTTAGAAAAATCGAAAGACTTTCTCCTGACAACTTCAGCTATCGAATTGAAAATTTAGACAATGACATAATGTACTATTTTAAAATAGTAAGCCTTCATTGTGAATTGGATTCCGTTATTTCCAAAACCATCGCTATTAAACCTGGAGAAAGTAGTTTGCCAGATTTCAGTGGTAAAGAACTGCCGGCAGGTGCAGAAAGATTTCAAATATCCAATGATAATCAGTCTGTCATTTATAGAACCACAAGCGACTATTGGTATATCACTGACTGGAATAATCCTATTGCCGGTCAACAAATTTTTGGTAGAAGTTTTGATGCTCGATGGCTCAATGACAATACCAAAATTGCCTATGTTGAGTTACTTAAACAAGACAACTATTTAAGATCTCATAAACTGAATATCTACGATAGCGCTACTCAACTAACAGAAAATCTACATACAATCCTCAATCCAGAAGAATATTGGATTCATAATATCAAACCATCATCTAATGGAAAATCTATTTTCTTTGCTTCCAATAAAGACAATGGTTTCTCAACTTCTAAAGAGCAAAAAGTCTATGATAATCTTTGGAGAATTGACCTTGACACCAAAGTGTTAACGCAGCTCTCAGATTTCTTACCAATCGATTTTGACGTACGTGATTTTAAAGAAGATCCTTTGAGTCCCAACAACTTTTATCTGCTCGGAGGGCCATATGTTGACTTCTCTTCAGAGCGGAAATTTGACCTTTATTATTACAATACCACTGACCGATCATTGACTCCAATCTTGGAAGATGAGTTTCAAGAATCATTTATTGAGGTCAGTCCATCGGGAGATAAGATTCTGTTTTCAAGCAATAGAACTGGAAATGATGAATTATGGATTTATAATCTTACGACAGAAAATTTAACTCAAATTACTGATAAGCATCTTTATGGCACCAATTCATCTTGGCGCAACACCATCTGGAAAGACAACAACACTTTGCTCACTTATATTTTTTATAATGAAGAATGGAAATTTGGAGAATTTGAGGTGGAGTAATTTCTATCTGAATTTTTCTGTTCATCGTAAATTACGCAAATCTGGAGATTTGACGTGGGTTGTGACAGGTCAGAGACCTGCACGAGCAATCACTTTTTTATAAAAAAAGTGATTGCTGGCGAGGTTCTCTGAACCGACGCCATTTATATCAAATCTCCAGATTTGAGTCAAAAGAAATTACCCTGCTGAGTTCAGTCTGCAGCCTGAACTCACTTTTCAGTTCACCTCCAGACCCAAAAAATTTTAGTAAATTGCCTAAGATTTTAATTCTACACCTCCATCGGAGAAAGATAAAAGTTGGTTTTAGAAATGAAACCAGCAAGTAAAACATACTATCAAACATGGACTACCCTAATTTAAAAAGAGAAACAAGATACGGCCTCCCG
>CALHBQ010000189.1 GCA_937930815.1 uncultured Saprospiraceae bacterium
TTTTGAGTTATAAATTCTATCTAAAGTCAGTAAATTAGGAGCAGATTTGTCTTGCGCTAAAATCGACCCTGCAAAAACTAATGTGATGAAAAGGAGTTGAATGAATTTCATTTTTCTAATTTTGATTTTATGATAGGACACTGATTCAACGGATTAAATAGATTTACACAGATTTATCTGTTTCAACTCTAAAAAAACTGTTCGATCAATATCAGATCCTCGTTCCAAAAGAACATTTTCAAATACAATGTATGAAATACGCGCTGCTAATCTTATTAACTTTTTGCTTTTGTCAGACCGAAGCACAAAATTCCATTTTTTACCTACCGATTGGTTTTGGAATGTCGCATTATCAGGCAAAAGATGAGTACAACTCACCACTTCGATATCGAGGTTGGGTTTCCAATATTCACTTGGGGCATGAGCAATTCGGGCAAAATACATTGCAACAAAGCAATTATGCTTATCATTTTGGAAATGTGCAAAATGGTGCAAAACACAAAAATAGCATGGCGCTTACTCGCGGAAGTGGAACAGCACATGTGCTATTCAATAATTGGTCAGACAGACAAATAGATTACTTCATTGGAACGACTTTAAAAATCCAGTTTTCCACGCGTTCGTCTGGAAAGTTATTCAATTTTGATGGCGCAGGGACTTTGGCAATAACCGTCGGAGCGACTTACAACAATCCTATAAATGATGGCTCAAGCAGATGGTTCTATGATGGCACTGCCAGTTTACCATTGATTGGTTGGGGCATTCGTCCTCGGTATGCTTCATTGGCTTATGTTGGGGAAATTTCAGGTTTTAAAGCACCTTCTCATGTCTTTTTATTATTCCCAAAACACTTTGATATAGATGCTCGATTCAATGCCAATTGGGATATGGGCAATGGCAATTTGCTGCGTGGCAGCTATCGTTGGTGGTTTTATGATTCGAAATATATTCATCGTGTTCGAGCCATGGAAAATGGATTTGACTTTTCTTTGTTGACGAGACTAAATTAGGGTACCAACTAAGTCGTACCCTGAGCGAAGCCGAAGGGTACAAACATGAAAATCGATCTCCGCTTATGTACCCTTCGGCTTCGCTCAGGGTACGCATTGTTCAAAATTTAATCATTTACTCATTCCTGTATGAAAGCCGCAACTGTTCACGAATTAAAAAAAGAATTGGTCATGCAAGATCAATCTCGATTATTGGAGATTTGTTTGCGCTTAGCAAAATTCAAAAAAGACAATAAGGAGTTGATGACCTACATGCTTTTTGAGTCAGATGATGAGGAACAATATATTGCTTCCGTCAAAAGAGCTATCGACGAAATGTTGGAAGGCATGAATCGATCTTCTATTTTTTTTATCAAAAAAACGATAAGAAAAACAGTCCGACACATGGACAAATACATTCGCTACTCTGGTAAAAAAGAAACGGAGATTGATATCAGAATTTATTTATGTGAACGTATTCGGGAAGAGAAAATACCAATCAGAAGAAGTCGCGTTTTGACCAATATGTACAATAGTCAATTAAAAAAAATCAATGCGGCTATGCCTAAATTGCATGAAGATTTGCAATATGATTATCAGGGGCGGATTGATGAGATTTCTTAGAAATTCCAAACAGTTGTTGAAATTTTCTTCACAGTTCAGATCAAACAACAGTTCGCGATGTGTCTCTCGCAGAGGACACATCGCAGCATGAAAAAACAATTGTTTTGCTGGCAAATACATAATCTTTACCGAACAATCTTCAATTGACCGAATACTTAGAACGAAATTTTCAATTCTATTTCCCGTTAGGAAGATGTATAACTTTTAAGAGCTTGTTTAAATAATTGACTATGAAAAGTGTTTTTACTTCAGCGTTCTTCCTTCTTTTTTGTAGTGTTATCCTACACTCCCAAAATACAAAATTTAATATTTTCATTGGTGGAGAAGCTACAAAGTTGAATGATGATTATGGAGATGATGTAAAAACCTTTCTAAATGAAGGTTTCAAAGCTTATTCGTTTTTTGGCGGCTTAGAGGTAGAACAAAATTTAGGTTATAATTTTGATTTAATGCTTAGAAGTTCATTCGGCAGAAAACAAGTCAACGACATAAGTGACCGAGATTTGGCTGATGGAGGCCCTCCTTTTTCAATCAATTACCCTCATTTATATAACTCTATATTAATTAGAAGAAATGTCTATAAACAATTGAAATTTGGAGGCGGTATAGGTTACAATTTTTTTAAACCGTCTTTTAGATTTGAACCTGGTTATGGAAAGGAGTTAACGGGAATTATAGAATCATCATGGAGTATAAAAAAGTTCAACATTAATTTATCCTATACTTTTGGATTAGAAAATTATTTTCTTGAGTCAGAAAAACATTTCAATTTAAAAACCAAACCCTCACAATCATTACAATTAACAATTGGCTATCGTTTATTTAATATTGAATGGAAGAAACGAGGCAAAAAAGTGAACTGTCCAACAATATAAATCAGATCAAGCAACAGTTCGTGCTGTGTCTCTCGAAGAGGACACAGCGCAGCATGAAAAACCATTGTGCTAACTCGCTTCTGTGTCCTCTTCGAGAGACACAGAAGAAACGGAGAAGGAACTGGAAACTGATTCTTAATCCAATTATTTATAACTTGCCGTCTTTATTAATCAAAAGTGAAACACATGGCTTCCAAAAAGGAAATTTTAGGAAAAATCAGAATCCTCATCACTCAAAAATTTAAGTCTCCGAAAGATGCATTTGAGTTCTTTGACAAAGACGGTGACGGATATTTGAAAAAGAAAGAGTTGGTCAAA
>CALHBQ010000190.1 GCA_937930815.1 uncultured Saprospiraceae bacterium
AATTCAGAAGGGTAGAGATAGTCATCGCCCATCATGATTGAATTAAAAAGATTGGTTGCTTTTTTCTTTTTGAAAAGAAAAATATTTCTGTCTAAAACAGTGAAGTCGATCACCTTTTTTACGGCTATGAAATTTAAGAACTTTCCAAAAATGTCGAATACATAAATCCCTTTCGCTTTATCAAAAAGGTAAACATTGTTCTCTACTTCTTTTACAATCGTTGGATTGATTTTGTCTTTGAAAATTTGATTCAATTGTTGACTCGCTAAAATTGGAGTGCCATTAAAATCAAATTTTTTCAACTGGAAATTGTCCTTGTCGTAAATCCATAAATTTTTATTGTCAGCGATGCTCAGGCAATTGGCTTCGTATAATTCAATTTTGGTCAAATGAAAACCACCTGATGGGCTCAAGGTGCGATCGAGCGTTACGATTTCATTGAAGGTTTGGTAGAAAACCAAAAGATGAAATGGATTGGCTGCTTCAAAATAAGTGATGTCTCCCAAACGGCTGTTGGAGTATCGAAATTGCTCGTTTCCTTTTGAGTCAAATTTGATGATTTCGTTTTCGTGGGTGATGATGTAGAAGTTATCAAATTGGTCAGCAGTAGCAAACTTTGCTTCAATGTTGATAGAGATGATTTTTTTTACATCCAATGTCTTTTCAGTTTGAGCAGTTAAACTCAAATTCAAAAATCCCCAAACCAATAATACTAATAATTTATTCATGGAAAAATCTTCCCTTCTTCGTTTTCAAAAAAATTAAGTTTCACATCGCTTCCGTCAAAAACAGCATAGGAATTTGCAAATAACCACTGCCCCAAATTGACATATCGCGACTGCCCATTGGATAACGTATAATCAATCGGAATGTGTCGGTGCCCAAAGATAAAATAGTCAATATCAGGTTGTTCTTTTAATTTTTTCTCTGAATAAGACCACAGCCATTCTTTTTCGATGGACTCGAAATCTTCTGTGCCCATGTGCTTGTCTTTGCTTTTTTGAGACCAGAAATTAGCCAAACCAATTCCAAAGTTAGGATGCAAACGAGCGAAGAGCCATTGACAAATAGGATTGGCAAAAAACTTTTTCAAAATTTTATAACCATGATCACCTGGCCCCAATCCATCACCATGACCAATCAAGAATTTTTTACCCGAAAGGGTTTTGATAATCGGTTTTCGATGCGTCTTGATGCCCAACTCTTTTTCAAAATAATCAAACATCCACATATCATGATTCCCAATGAAAAAGTGCATCTCTATCCCCGAATCTGCTAATTCCGCCAACTTCCCCAACAAGCGCACATAGCCCTTTGGAACGGCATGTTTGTACTCAAACCAAAAGTCAAATACATCACCTACGATGTAAATTTCTGCTGCGTCCTCTTTTATCTGATCAAGCCATCTAACCAATTGCATTTCCCGCTCACGAGAAGTGTATTTGGCGTCGACTCCGAGGTGGAAGTCGGAAGCGAAGTAGACTTTTTTTTGCATTAAACCTGGCCCATTACATTTCCACACTTATCGCAAGTCCGTTTCTCATCATTGTCATTAAAATCCATGATGGCACCTTTGACTTGTTTTCCTAAATTTTCGAGTACAAAACTCGCTTCGTGGAGCGAATTACCACACTTCTCACAAAACCACATGAGCTTATCACGCTCGCCTTCTCTTCGCTTTCGCTCAATAACGAGACCCACCGTGCCCGCAGGGCGCTGCGGTGAATGCGGGATGTGTTTTGGTAATAAAAACATCTCTCCTTCTTTGATGTCGATGCGTTCTTTTTCGCCGTCATCATTGATGATATTTACGTGAATATCCCCTTCTATTTGGTAGAAAAGTTCCTCACCATCTTCCCAATGATAATCTTTTCGGCCGTTGGGACCACCAACTACAATGACGATGTAATCTTCATTTTCTGTATAAATTTGGTGAGCGCCTACAGGTGGTTGCAGCAAGTTGCGATTCTCATCTATCCATTTTTTTAAGTTGAATGGTTTAGTTATTGCCATAATATTTACTTTTACGATGTTATTTGTCTAAAACAATATCCGCAAAATAGGATAGAATCTGGTTTAATTCCAAACCAAGCAGGTAGTCAAATTAAATGATAAAAGATTTACGACTCTTTTTTCTTCACTTTTCGTTAAATTTAATTTCCATAGCTTGGCTATGCAAATTAAATTTGCCTTAATTGAAGAAAAATATAGTCAAAAACCTTATCTATCCTTCAATTTAACTATCTACTTTAAGAAAAACACTTATGACTTTACAAGAGCTTTTTGATACGATAGGAAATAATCCTTCATGGATTATGATTTATTTTTGTTTGATTCCAATCACTGCACTTATTGCAGGTTTTTTAGGGAAAGGCGAGGGCAACCTTACTCCTTGGAAAGAACTCTACAGTGTGCTGATTTATATGGTCTGTATTCCAGGCATTTTTGCGATTACGCTGAGTATTTATTTCTTCCTTTTTGAACGACGAAGCATTTTGGATACCGATGTTTACAATCAGATTATTCCTGTTGTCTCAATGCTTATCACGTTATTTTTAATAAGAACCAATGCTAGCTTGGATCGGATTCCAGGCTTTGGAAAAATTTCTGGATTGATGATGGTGATCTTTGCGTCACTTGCACTGATGTGGGGACTTGACAATACACGGATTCATGTGATTGCATTTACCAGAATGCCTTTCTATTATGTGATTGGAATTTTTGTTGCTATATTTTTAGCAGTTCGTTTTGGGTTTAAGCGTATGTTGGGGTAGAACCCAAATACGTTGGCTGAGCACCCTGAACCGTTCCCTGAGCGAAGCCGAAGGGAACAAGAGCGGAGATCGATTTTAATGTTTGTTCCCTTCGGCTTCGCTCAGGGAACGCATCTTGCTTATGGCGTATTCTGCACAAGCACATCTGATGCATGCGCAATCTTAGCACTCCAATATTTATTGGTGTACAAATCATCAATCACCACGCCTCGTGAGGAAGTGCTGTGGATAATTCGCAAGTCATCATCTTCGTTGGAATAAACCATTGCGACATGGAAGATTCGTTTCTTTTTTCCTTTTTGAAAAAAGACCAAATCACCTGCCTGAGCTTCTTTTAAAGGAATCTTTTGACCTATTTTTGATTGGGCAGCAGAATTCCTCGGAAGTGAAATATCAATCTGTTTCATCAAAAAATAAGTATAACCAGAGCAATCAAATCCTGATTTAGGACTTTGACCTGCGTGTCGATATTTCTTACCTAAATAATCATATGCCTTATCGGCAAGTACCACTCTTTTTTCTGCTATTTTATCTACAGATTTTTCAGTAATTGGCTGGGCATATGAGATGCTTCTCAGAGTGGAACAAGCTTTATAAGCGAGTAAAAAAACAATCATCAAAAATACTAATGGGAGGTTTTTTAAAAACATGGTAATATTTTTGATATATAGAAAATAGGTTAGTTAAAAAAAAGATTTTCGGGCGATTTGAAAAGTAATTTTCAAATCGCCCTTTTTCTTTTGGAAACTATAACGAATCGACTTATTGAATAATTATATCATGTAAAAAGTCGATGATATAAATCCTCAATTTTAGAAATAATAATCAATTCAATATCAAAGTCCTCCTGTTTGATTCCTTTGGTATTAAATTTTGAAATATAAATTTGCTGAAAACCCAATCGTTCTGCTTCCTGAATTCGTTGAGCGACTTTGGTAACCGCTCTCACCTCTCCAGACAAACCAACCTCTCCAGCAAAACAAATATTAGGCGGCACCGCCACATCTTCCAATGAAGAAATCAATGCACTAATAATCGCTAAATCAATCGCCGGGTCATCCACACGAATACCACCTGCGATATTTAAAAAGACATCATTGAGTGCAAAAGGAAAACCACATCGTTTTTCCAAAACAGCCAAAAGCATTTCCAATCTACGGCGGTCAAAACCTGTTGCAGAGCGCTGTGGCGCACTATAAACAGCTTTACTTACCAATGCTTGCGTTTCTATTAACATCGGTCGTTGTCCCTCGATAGTCGCACAAACAGCTGAGCCAGAA